>JBEKKY010000085.1:0-11111 GCA_050010475.1 Acidobacteriota bacterium
GCTTCTGGCTTCTTGCTTTTACAAGCCCGGAGCGTAAGATTTGCTCTCTATGGATGACCGGACATTTGAGACACTGGAACTCAAGCAATTGATCGAACTGGCTTCCCGGCACGTTCAGACAGCGCCGGGACGGTCCAGGATGTTGAGTTTGCGTCCGTCCACATCTCTTCCCGAAATTCTCACGGCACTGGAAATGACCGCCGAATGCGTTGCCTTCCTGAACACGGAAGGGAGATTCGGCCTCTCGGGAATTGAGGACCCGGAACCGATCCTGGAGCAGCTTCATATCGAAGGCGCCAGCCTTGAGCCATGGCAAATCCTCGCCCTCGAACGCGTGCTGTTCGTAAGCAAAGAGTTGAGAGAACTGATTAGAGGCGTTGTTTCCGGCAGCGACGTTTTCCCGCACCTCAGGGCAATTGCCAATAAAACTCCTGATCTGAAACAGCTCCTGGCCGGGATTCATGGGAAAATACTTCCCAATGGCGAAGTGGACGACAACGCCAGCCCCGAGCTCCGAATCCTGAGAAGAGAATTGACAGAGAGGCGTAACCGAATCCATCGCGCGCTGGAGTCTATTCTGCGAGGGCAGACACATGCCGTTCAGGAAGATATCATCACATTTCGCAACGGCCGTTTTGTCATCCCCGTTCGAACAGACTCGCGCAACCAGATACCGGGCGTAGTGCATGGACTCTCTTCGAGCGGACAAACGACTTTCGTCGAACCGCTGACCGTCATCAATCAAAACAACGACCTCGTCCGCCTCCGCGAGCAGGAAGAGATCGAAGTCTCACGGATCCTTCTTTCCATAACCGAATCTTTACGCGAGAATCTCGAATCCATCAAAACGATCGTCGAAATCGTGACGGAGCTCGATGTTGCGCAGGCCAAAGCGGCCTTCGCAATTGAATTTCAGTGCATCGCGCCTCAGATCTCGAAGGCGAAGAGATACCTGCTCCACGACGCACGGCATGTCTTGCTCGAACATGCGCTTCGGGCTTCCGGAGAAAAATCCGTCCCGATTTCCCTTGAGCTCGATGACGAGCACCAGGTGCTGATCATCAGCGGACCAAATGCGGGCGGAAAAACCGTGGTTTTAAAAACGCTCGGACTACTGTCGCTGATGGCTCAAATGGGATTTCACGTCCCCGCGCGCGAAGCGCTGCTTCCCATTTTCGACCAGGTTTTTGCCGACATCGGGGACCAGCAGTCGATAGCAGCAAATCTTTCAACCTTTACCGCGCATATACGCAATATTGCGGAAACGGCACAACGGGTGCATCCGCCGGCGCTGGTGCTTTTGGACGAGGTCGGCACCGGTACAGATCCCGACGAAGGGGCGGCGCTGGCGATTGCGATTGTCGATTTTTTCCGCCGGGCAGGAGCAACGACGATCGCATCGACGCATTATCCCGGCCTCAAAATGTGGGCCTCCCGCACTCCCGGCGTACGCAATGCGTCGGTCGAGTTCGACGAACGCACTCTTCGCCCGACTTATCGGTTGATAACGGGAATTGCAGGCGCTTCCTCCGGCCTGGAGATTGCCCGAAGAATGCACCTCAGCGCCGAGATCATCTCTGAAGCCAAAGAATTGATAGAACCGAGTCATGCTCAAGCAAGAGATTACTTAAAGCGTCTGAAAGAGAAACTGGACGAACAGGAGAGCCTGCATGCCTCGCTCCAGGCGGAACGGGACGCGCTTACTGCAAAAGGGTCGGCGCTTGAGGCGGAGTTCGGGAAGCGGGAAGAGTCCCGCCTGGCCGAATTTGAAGCCGCTCTCACCGGAATCTTTGCAGAGTTCAAAACAGAAAGCGAACGGGCGGTGCGAAAAATCAAGGACCATGTTGAGGCCGCCCGTGTCAAAAGGGTGATGGAAAATCAGGCAGCTGAACTGCGCCGTAAATCTGCCGGATTGCGCTGGCGCCTGGCAGGGCAACCTGCCGAGCCTGCCGACAGAGCCGATTCCAGCGAGGACATCCGGGAAGGCGACCGGGTAAAAATTCAGTCACTGGACCGAGAGGGGATTGTAGAATCGATCCGGGACGGGACCTATTCGGTAATGATCGGTCTGCTTCGCTACCGCGCCGATCGCAAAGACCTGCAAAGGACGGAATCACATCCAAGCCCCACACCTCTTCGGGCGCCCCTCCCCTCAATCGCGGAGAACCCTGAAGAGACCGTAACAGAGCTGAAGGTTATTGGACTGAGCGCTGATGAAGCATTGGACCGGGTGGATAAATTTCTCGATCAAGCCTTCCTGGCGGGCGCGGAGAATGTGCGCATCATCCACGGACATGGCAAAGGCATCCTCAGAAATGCAATCGCTGAGCTGCTCACGGGTCATCCCCAGGTCGAGCGCTTCAGTCTCGCTCCGCCGGAAAAGGGAGGCGGAGGCGCTACAATCGTGGAACTTAAAAAATAGCCAAAAACGCCACGGATTCCACGGATTTTCCAAATTGGAATCCGTGAAATCCGAGGAATCCGTGGCGTTTTTTTCTGCCTTTAGTCCCTTGTCTATGGCATTCGCTTGGCAGAAAAGGCTTGGCAGAAAAGGCTTGACACTGCCCGAACCGCTCCACTAAGATCGAGACAGGATTTGATTCGTCCCAAGTATATTATTTGTAATTATTTATAGCTTTACAGGATTCAAGTTTCATGCTATCGCAAACTGCATGTCGGCAGATTCAGATTCTGATGGATAAATACCCCCGGAAAAGATCTGCCCTGATTCCAGCTTTGCAGTTGGCCCAAAAGGAAGCGGGGGATCTCTCCCTCGGGATCATGCTCGAAATCGCCGGGATGTTCAGCCTTACGCCAAATGAGGTCAACGAGGTCGCCAGCTTTTATACAATGTTGCATAAGCAGCCGGTCGGAAAATATGTCATCCAAGTCTGCACAAACATCTCATGCCTGCTTTGCAACGCGGAACTCATCATGGACCATCTAGTCCGGCGGCTGGGGATTCGGCCAGGACAGACTTCGCCGGACATGAAATACACACTGGTGGAAGTTGAATGCCTGGGTTCCTGCGGAACAAGCCCCGTTGTTCAAATCAACGATGATTACTACGAGGATCTCACGGTGGAGAAACTCGATAAAATTCTGGACAGCCTGGAATGATGGAGACGGCCCTCTTTTATCTCTTTGGCGGAATTGCACTGCTGGCAGCCATCAATGTGGTGGCGCAGAAAAGAGTTTTTTACTCCGCTATTTCCCTGATTGTCTGTCTGTGCGCAGTTTCCGCTCTATACCTGATCCTTGAAGCGCCTTTTATCGCGGCAGTCCAGATCATCGTTTATGCAGGCGCCATCATGGTTTTGTTTCTGTTTGTCATCATGCTTTTGGATCCCTTTTCCGCTGCCCTCCTGCGAGACAAAAAGAAATCTCTGAGATACGCCGCAATCGCTCTCGGGGCAATTGTACTCGTGCTTTTGGTCCCGCTTCTCAATACGTACAGTCTGTCCCGCACTCCACGAAATCCTGAAATGATCAGCGGCGGCGTGGGGAGCGTGAGCCATCTTGGACAAATGCTTTTCAGCGAATACCTCTTGCCTTTTGAGATGACATCCGTTTTGATCCTCGTAGCCATTATCGGTGTGGTTGTGCTTTCGAAACGGCGGCCCTGAAAATCATGAATCTACTGCACTATCTTATTTTGAGCATGTTGCTTTTTGTCATCGGCGCCGTTGGCTTCATTGTCAAAAAGAACGTCATTTCCGTTTTTCTATGCCTGGAATTGATGTTGAACGCGGCCAATCTGAGCTTTGTTGCATTGTCCCGGCACTTGAATCAGGCGCACGGACAGATCTTCGTCTTTTTCGTTATGGTCGTCGCTGCCGCGGAAGCGGCGGTAGGTCTTGCAATCACCATTGTTCTTTTCCGTAACCGCAATACCTTGAATGTGGATGATGCGGACACGATGAAATGGTAACTGTCGATATGAGCGGCTATCTATGGCTAATCCCGCTGATTCCCCTGGCAGGCGCAGCCGTGAACGGACTTGCCGGCAAACGCTTCCCTAAAGCCGTGATATCGCTGATCGCCTGCGGCGCAGCCGGAGTTTCCTTTCTTCTCGCCTCAATTGCATTCTTCGACCTGCTTAAACTGGCACCCGAACAGAGACATCTGCTGCAGGGATATTTCACCTGGATTGCTTCGGGAGATTTCGTGGCACAAGCTGAATTTCTCCTGGATCCTCTTTCTGGTGTGATGCTCCTGATTGTGACGGGCGTCGGGTTCATCATCCACGTCTATTCGATCGGGTACATGCATGCGGAAGATGGCTATTACCGGTTCTTCTCCTACATGAATCTTTTCCTCTTCTCGATGCTGACACTGGTTCTCGCCGGCAATTTCCTGCTGATGTTTGTCGGCTGGGAAGGGGTAGGGCTGTGTTCTTATTTGCTGATCGGCTACTATTTCGACCGCCGCAGCGCGGGAGACGCCGGGAAGAAGGCGTTCATAGTCAATCGCATCGGAGACATAGGATTTGTCCTCGGGATTTTTCTGATATTTTTGACATTCCACAGTCTCAATTTTGGCGAGGTGTTTCGTCAAATTGCCGAAGGAACGCAGCGCTTTCCGGTAGAAGCCGGACTGGGGGTTTTAACTGCCATTGGCCTTCTGCTGTTCGTAGGCGCTACCGGGAAAAGCGCCCAAATTCCTCTCTATGTCTGGCTGCCCGATGCGATGGAGGGTCCAACTCCCGTCAGCGCCTTGATTCATGCGGCGACGATGGTCACGGCAGGCGTGTACATGGTGGTCCGCTGTTCCCCTATTTTCAGCCGGGCCCCGGTGGCCCTTCATGTTGTTATGATTGTCGGAATCCTGACTGCCCTCATGGCGGCAACCATCGGATTGGTTCAGACCGATATCAAGCGGGTCCTTGCGTACTCGACCGTGAGCCAGCTCGGCTATATGTTCGTGGCTGCGGGAGTGGGCGCGTTCTCGGCCGGGATTTTCCATCTGATGACCCATGCGTTTTTCAAGGCATTGCTCTTCCTGGGCGCCGGGAGCGTGATTCATGCGATGGGAGGAGAACAGGATCTCATGCGCATGGGCGGATTGCGCAAACATACGCCCGTTACATTCTGGATGATGCTGGTCGCTGCGCTGGCAATCAGCGGCATCTTCCCCCTGGCAGGCTTCTTCAGCAAAGATGAAATTCTCTGGTCCGCATGGTCGCAAGGCCATCCTTTCGTCTGGCTCTTCGGATTGATCACTGCGGGATTTACCGCCTTTTATATGTTCCGTCTCATTTTTCTCGCATTCGGCGGCGAGGGGCGGTATTCAGAAGAAGTTCGCCATCATTTGCACGAATCTCCCTCCAGCATGACAGTGCCGCTGGTACTGTTAGGCGTCCTTTCCATCATGGGAGGGTTTGTCGGTTTGCCGGCGTGGCTGGGGGCGAACAGGTTCTTTCGATTTCTCGAGCCCTCGCTCGCATTCACGCTGAATTCGGAACCCGCAGAGTCTTCTCATGCGGTGGAATTCGGATTTGCGGCGATTTCGGTTGTCGTAGCGCTCGCAGGAATCGGCCTGGCGTACCGAATGTACATATCGAATCCGAAGTCGGCAGAGGAACTGGCGAGCCGCTGGAAGAGAATCCACAGGGTTTTGCTTGGGAAGTATTACGTGGACGAATTGTATGACGCTGCGATTATCAAGCCGACGCTCAACGCTTCAACCAATGTGCTCTGGAAGCGAATGGATGCAGGCTTCATCGACGGCGCAGTAAATAGAGTCGGACAAACGATCCGAAACTTCGCAGGCGTTCTAAAGAACGTTCAGAACGGACTTATCCGAAGTTATGCGACGTGGATACTGCTGGGCACGGCAGCCGTGCTTCTTTACGTTTACGTTTTTTTAAAGGGATATTAGGAAAGCAAAAACCGTGTACCCGATCGGGGTCGGGGTCGGTATCGGAATCGGGGTCGAATTTTTTCTGTTTCGACTCCGATATCGACCCCAACCCCGAAGGAATAGAAACATATGAATGTGCCCTACATTCTCTCAATTGTCACTTACCTGCCGGCGTTAGCTGCGCTTGTGATTCTCTTTTTACCGAACCGGTCCGAAAAGGGGATCAAGTCATTTGCCTTCATCGCTTCCCTGATCACCTTTATTCTCTCGCTCCACCTTGTCTTCCATTTCGATGCAACCCGCGGCCAGATGCAGTTTGTAGAATCGGTTCCCTGGATAATGGCCGCCACCTTTCATATAGATCACCATCTCGGGATTGATGGAATCAGCCTTTTTCTTGTGATCCTGACGACGTTCCTGATGCCTCTCGCCATTCTTTGTTCCTGGAAATCCATTACCTATCGGATAAAGCCTTACATGATGTGTCTCCTTGTCCTTGAGACCGGAATGGTTGGAGTGTTTTGCGCACTCGATCTTGTGCTCTTTTACGTTTTCTGGGAAGTCATGCTGATCCCGATGTATTTTTTGATCGGGATTTGGGGCGGGGAACGAAGAGTTTATGCCGCGGTGAAATTTATTTTGTATACCATGGCCGGTTCCCTGCTGATGCTGGTCGCCATCCTGTACCTGTTTTTCGCCAATGGGGGAACTTCGTTCGACCTCGTCCAAATCACCCAAAGGCTGAGCTCGGGAGCCATTCGTCTTTCGGGACTTCAGGAATTCTGGTTGTTTATGGCCTTTCTGATCGCTTTTGCGATCAAGGTTCCTATGTTTCCGTTCCACACATGGCTGCCCGATGCGCACGTGGAAGCGCCGACGGCAGGGTCGGTCATCCTGGCCGGCGTTCTGCTGAAAATGGGGACCTACGGACTGCTTCGCTTTTGCATCCCTCTCTTCCCTGCCGCGGCAATCAGCGCAGCGCCGTACATTTCCATCCTTGCCATCATCGGAATCATTTATGGCGCCCTTGTAGCGATGGTTCAGCCGGACTTGAAAAAACTGGTGGCATACTCTTCCGTCAGCCATATGGGACTGGTGGTTCTTGGAATATTCGCTTTTACGACCCAGGGGCTGCAGGGCTCGACCGTCCAGATGCTGAATCACGGCCTGTCGACCGGCGCGCTCTTCCTTCTGGTCGGGATGATTTACGAGCGCAGGCATTCGAGGATGATTTCTGATTTTGGCGGACTTGCCCACGTCAATCCGGTGCTTGCTTCCGTTTTTCTGGTGGTGACACTCTCCTCGATCGGCTTGCCCGGTCTGAACGGATTTGTGGGAGAAATTCTGGTATTGGCAGGGAGTTTTGCCCGCAATAAGATTTGCGGAAGCCTTGCGGCATTGAGCATGGTTTTAGGCGCAATCTATATGCTGTGGATGTACCAGCGGGTATTCCTGGGCAAATTGACGAATCCGGCAAACGCTTCGCTGCCCGACATCGGACTGCGGGAAAAAGCGCTTCTTTTCCCGATCATCCTGATGATGCTTTGGATCGGCGTATACTCGGCACCCTTCCTGCAGCGCATGGAGCCTTCACTCCGGCTCGTTCAGCAGAGAATCGAGGATGCGCGAGGAGCCGAAGAAACTTACCGCGTGACAAACAATAAGATAACGCCATGACGACCGACGATATTCTCCTTCTTCTGCCTCAATTGATCCTGATTGTCGCCGGAGTTGCGCTCATGCTGCTCGAGCCCTTTACTCCTCCGGAGCGTAAAGGACGAATGGCGCGGATTGCGGTGCTGGCAGCCGCTGTGGCCGCGTACAGCCTGAAATTTCAGTGGAGCACTCATTCCCGCACTATTCTGCATGGGATGCTGATCATCGACAATTACAGCGCGTTCTTTCAGTTCCTTTTTTTAATCATCACGGCCTTTTCCGCATTCCTGTCGATGAAATTCAACGAACGGGAGTCGATCCAGCGCGGAGAATATTATGCACTCCTGCTCTTTGCCTGCTCCGGCATGTCGCTGATGGCGTCCAGTGGAGATCTCATCCTCACCTTCCTTGGGATCGAGATCCTTTCGATCGCGACCTATATTCTTGCGGGATTCAAACGAACGGATATCCGGTCGAATGAATCGTCGCTGAAGTATTTTCTGCTCGGTTCATTTGCGACAGCGATTCTGCTATACGGAATCGCCCTCATTTACGGAGGGACGGGAACAACCAATTACATCTCGATCCGTGAAATGGCCCTGCTGGAAGGCGGCGTCCAGACGACAACGGTCATTGGATTTGGATTGCTGCTGGTGGGTTTTGGATTCAAAGTGGCTCTGGTTCCCTTTCATTCCTGGGTTCCGGACGTTTACGAAGGAGCTCCGACTGCCGTGACCGCGTTCATGGCCGTAGGTCCGAAAGCGGCAGGATTCGCCGCGTTGCTGCGGATTCTGGTCCAGGTATTTCCTCATCTGACGCAGGATTGGAATCCGGTTTTATGGATTCTGGCAATCCTGACCATGACCTTGGGCAATGTGGTCGCGGTTCTGCAGACCAGTGTCAAACGCATGCTGGCCTATTCTGCCATCGCTCATGCCGGGTACATCCTGGTTGGAGTGGTTGCCAACAGCGATACCGGGTCCGGTGCCGTTCTATTTTACCTGGTCGTTTACACATTCATGAACCTAGTGGCCTTCGGCGTCGTTTTATCTTTCAGCCGCAAAGGAGATCAGCACGTTTACCTGGACGACTACGCCGGATTGGGACAGAAGGCTCCGTTTGCAGCCGCGGCCCTTTCCCTTGCGCTGATATCGCTGGCAGGTATCCCGCTGACCGGCGGATTCATGGGAAAATTTTATTTGTTCAGCGCGGCAGTCCAAAAAGGATACATCGGGTTGGCGATCATTGGCGTACTGAACAGCGTTGTTTCGGTTTATTATTACTTCCGCGTTCTGATCTACATGTACGTGAGGGAACCAGGCAAGGATGCAACGGACCCTGAACCGATGGCCTGGCCCGTACAAGCGATCGTCGGCATTGGAGTTATCATCATCTTATTCCTCGGTATTCACCCCGATAAAATCCTTGCACTTGCTGGGTACTCGAGCCTGGCCCTAAAATAAGTATCTACCACCTTGTGGAGCAGGTCATGATTGATGTGCGGAAACGATTGCAGGACCAACTCAATGGTATTGAACGGGAATTGCGAGTGGATTTGCCGAAAGAAATTCTGCGCGCGCGAGAGCACGGAGATCTGAGCGAAAATGCGGAGTACAAGTCCGCCAAAGAGCGTCAGTCCTTCCTGGAAGGCCGGAAGGCTCAACTCCAGCAGCGCCTGGCGGCTTTATCGCTGGTAAATCTCGATAAGATTCCCGCAGACCGGGCTGCCTATGGTTCCAAGGTGGTTCTATTCGAGTACGGAACCGAGAAAGAGATCGAATACCGGTTGGTTTCCGCCGAGGAATCCGACATCAACAAGGGACTGATCTCGATCACCTCTCCGATCGGGCGCAGCCTGGTAGGGAAAATGGTGGGTGACAGCATTGAGATTGTCACTCCATCGGGCAAGAAGGATTACGAAATGCGGAGCCTCCAGACCATCCACCAACTGGAGGATTGAAAAGATTCTAACCACGAAACACACGAAATAGGCTTTTAAGTTTCGTGTGTTTCGTGGTTCATGTCTTTAAAGCTCCTGGTCTTCCGCAGTGTTACACTGTCCGCATGAGCAGGATCACAACGAATGTGAGCAGCGCAAGAAATTCAATGAACGCGAGCCCCAGAATCAGGAACAGTCTGATTGTGTCCGTTGCACCGGGATTCCGTGCAACTCCTTCGCATGCAGCTGTCAGAGCCCGGCTCTGCGCGTAGCCGCATCCGGCAGCAGCGATGGCCATCGCAAACGCGGAGGCGATGATCAACCACTGGCTCTTTCCCGAATTCGCAGCGCCCGCCGGTTCATTTTGGGCAAATACCGGAACAACCCAAACGAGAAGAATCACCGCAACCATCAATACTAAAACCGACTTTCTGCCCATCAAATTCTCCTTTCATTATCATCAAGAGCGGACGAAGCAATTTGCATATATTTAAACTGCCGCCGATCGAACCTCAGACTGGTGCGCTGCCCGTTCACCGGGATGCTCTTCATTTGCTTCCTCTACAGCGCCCGAAATGTAGACCATCGTTAGCAATATAAAGATAAAGGCCTGGATTGTACTGGCGAACAGCCCCAGGAACATGACGGGGATCGAAGCCAGGAACGGGACGATGTCGTTGAGCGATTTGATAATCAGCTCTTCGGCAAATATGTTTCCGAAAAGACGGATGCTCAGCGACATGGGCCGAGCCATGTGGCTGATGACCTCAATGACGAAAAGGAATGGCGCCATCCACAGAACGGGGCCGGCGAAATGCTTCATGTAGCCGATGAACCCGTGTTTTCGAAAACCCTGGTAGTTGTAATAGACAAACACGCAGATTGCACATCCGGCGGTAATGTTGATGTTGCTGGTCGGAGAAAGGAACCCGGGTATCAAGCCCAAAAGGTTTCCTGTCAGGATGTAAATCGCAAGGGTTCCGATGATCGGGATAAAACGGTTGCTTTCTTTTCCGATCACCTCACTCATGAGATTCCGGACAGCCTGAAAGGACACTTCGACAAGGTGCTGAATTCCGCTGGGATTTTCTACACTGAGCCTGCCTCGAAACCACCAGGAGAAAAGAATGAGGCCCAATGCAATGAGTAAAATCATCACAATGTGATCCGGAACCGCGTGTTGCCCGGGGACAAGATGAATCCCCAAAGCGCGCGCGAGGGGATCAAATATCAACTGATTCAGAAAATCAGCTACCGCCGATGACTCATGCATAATTATCTAGAACTGCCTCTAAAGATCTCCAGCACAGCCTCAAGAAAAATGCCGCAGCCGAAAACCGCAAATCCTGCGACTGCAGCGATAACCCCCCAAAAAAAGAGTCGCATGATAGCATACAGACATAGTGGAATCAACAGAAGGCGTAGGATGTAGGCCCCAACCGTCCGAAACTTGGGATTCGCAGAGCGGCCCAGCGCCGAATTGATGCTGTGCTTTAGCATTGATAAATTCAAAGCCGAAAGCAGTCCACCCGCCAGAAAAGAAAATCCATACGGGAGACCGAGCATCAGCCATGTCAGGATAGTTCCCAAGCAAACCAGGATGGTTCCAATTCGAAAGGACCGGGATTCGAACACTTCGGAACTAATCATTTTT
>JBEKKY010000086.1:0-19526 GCA_050010475.1 Acidobacteriota bacterium
GGCGCGAAGCGCCGGCAGAGAGTAGCCCCGGCCGTAAGGCCGGGGAATATCGTTAGCATAAAAATGAGCGCCGAAGGTGCGGCACCTTGCATCCATACCCCAATTTCGGAATCGAGGCTCAATTGATCATCCGGTGGAACAGGCTACTGATGCCCTCAGGGGCACTTGCGCGCCCTTCAAAATCACATCTGTGTTACAATCCCCGCCGGCGCTCCCAGCCGTGCGGAGATTATACGATGACGCGACCAGTAGGAGCAACTTACATAGATACAGGATACCGGATGCAAGATGCAGAATCTTGTGCCCTCAGAATCACTTTCCTGCCTTCATCCTGCATCCTATATCGTGCATCCTGCATCCGAGCGGAGAGGTGAATCATGGAACTGAAAAGCATACGTCTATCTGTTCCTGAAGAAAGCAATATCATTCTGGGCCAGAGTCACTTCATCAAAACCATCGAGGACTTGTACGAATCGATCATTGCAAGCTGCCCGCACTCCAAATTCGGGATTGCATTCTGCGAAGCCTCCGGACCCTGCCTTATCCGCGTGGATGGAAACGATGACAATCTGAAGAGGACGGCCGCGGAAAACGCCATGAGTATGGGAGCCGGCCATGTGTTTGTCGTTCTGCTCAGGGATGCATTTCCAATCAATGTGTTGAATGCCATCAAGGCCTGCTCCGAAGTTTGCACTGTTTTCTGTGCCACAGCGAATCCGGTGGAGGCGATCATAGCCGAAACAAACCAAGGCAGAGGCGTCCTTGGCGTCGTGGACGGATTTTCTCCCAAAGGTGTAGAAGCTGAAGGAGACGCAAGATCCAGGAGAGAATTCCTGCGGAAGATTGGATATAAGCGGTGAGTTCGTTTCGGAACGTTCACGAGTGTACGCGTTCACGCGTTCAAGAACAAATTCGCTAACGCGTGAACGCGTAAACCCGCAAACGCGTAAACGAAATTGGGGGAAATATTTGATGACACAAAAAGGGCATGAGCTTGCTCCGGAATATCTGCGCTGGACCTGTGACCCTTCAGTATTTTCTTTCAAAACGACGGCCGATATTCCACCCCTGAAAGGCATTGTAGAACAAGCGCGCCCTATCCGCGCCATCCGTTTCGGGCTCGATATCACCTCGCCGGGATATAACATCTATGTCAGCGGCTTGACTGGAACGGGAAAGTCCACAGTCATCAAGGCGTTCCTTGAAGAAATTGCCGCCAAAATGCCCTCCCCGGATGACTGGTGCTACGTCTATAATTTTCGGGATTCCAACTGCCCAACGATTTTGAGCCTGCCAGCCGGACGGGCAAAGGTTCTGAAATCTGAGATGGATGACTTTGTTCGTCACCTCAAGACCGAGATTCCCAAAGCTTTCGAATCGAAAGAGTATGAAGAGAGCGTGAACACGCTCTTACGTGAAAACCAGGCCGTGCAGCAGGCTTTGCTAAGCCAACTCACCGCAAAAGCGCAAGCGCAGGGATTTGATGTCGAAATTACCAAGGTCGGTGTCTCCCTTCTGCCGATCTTGGAGGGGAAACCGATTTCCTCTGAGCAATATGAAGCGCTGGACGCCGAAACCAAACAGCAGATCGAGTCGCGCCGGTCGAGTCTCGACCAGGAAATCCAGACATTTCTGCGTCAAGTGCGGGATGTGAATAAAGACAGCCGTGAAAGAATCAACGAGCTGCACCGAAGGATGGGATTGTACGTTGTGGGGAGCCGGCTAGAAGGCATTCGAGAGCAGCACGCCGGATTCCCTGCGGTGATTTCCTACCTGAATGATGTGGAAGAACACATCCTCTCGCACCTGGAGGACTTCACCGAGGACTCTTCCCGGCCGGATTCAACTGCTACTGCGCAGATTCGCCTCGATCCCCTGGTGGATCCGTTTTTAAAATATGGCGTGAATATTGTGGTCGACAATACGGATCTCAAGGGTGCTCCGGTCGTCATAGAAACGAATCCTACCTACTATAACCTGTTTGGCCGTGTGGAGAGGCGCGCTCAGCTGGGCACTCTTTCGGCCGATTTTACGCTGATCCGCGCCGGATCTTACGCCAGGGCCAATGGTGGATTTCTCGTTGTGAATGCCCACGACGTGCTCATGAACGCCGGTGTCTGGGAGATGCTGAAGCGCACGGTAAAGAACAAGGAAGTCAGAATTGAGGATATGGCCGAACAATTCGGCATCGTACCCGTTGCCGGGATGCGCCCGAATCCGATTCCCGCAAACGTAAAGGTCATCATGATCGGCCATCAATTTATCTATCATGAACTGTACAGCGCCGATGAGGATTTCCGGAAAATATTCAAAGTCAAAGCGGACTTTGATTCCGAGATGGCAAGGGATGCGCAGGGCTTCAATAATTATGCGTCGTTCATCAGCTCCCGGTGCTACGATGAAAACCTGCTGCATTTTGATCCATCCGGGACCGCGAAGGTTGTTGAGTACGGCGCATGGCTTGTCGATCATCAGGAGAAACTCTCTGCAAGGTTCAGCGATGTCGCCGATATCGTTCGAGAAGCGAGTTATTGGGCGCGTAACATGGGCAAGGATTTGGTTTCCGCCGACCATGTCCAACGGGCTATTGACGAAAAATGCTATCGTTCTAGTTTGATCGAAGAGCGGATCCGCAATCTCATTATAGAGGAGACGCTTTTGGTGGACGTGACGGGCGAGGCCGTCGGACAGGTCAATGGACTCTCCGTGATGGATTTGGGAGACATCCGGTTCGGAAGGCCTTCGCGCATCACGGCCAAGACATACATGGGCAGAGGCGGGGTTATTGATATCGAGCGCGAATCCAAAATGAGCGGCAAGATTTATGAAAAGGGAGTCCTGATCCTGAGCGGCTATCTGGGTGCAAAGTATGCACAGGAACGCCCGCTGTCCCTGGCAGCAAGCCTCTGCTTCGAGCAGTCCTACGAAGGAATTGACGGCGATAGTGCGTCTTCGACGGAATTGCACGCGCTGCTTTCAAGCCTCTCGAAGATTCCTGTCAAACAGGGAATTGCCGTAACGGGATCGGTCAATCAAAACGGCCAGATTCAACCCATAGGCGGGGTGAACCAAAAAATTGAGGGTTTCTTCGATTTGTGCAAAGCCCGCGGACTGACAGGCGATCAGGGAGTGATGATTCCTGTTCAGAATGTGAAAAACTTGATGCTGCGCAGAGACCTGATTGACGCGGTTGCCGCAGGACAATTTCGGATCTATGCGGTCAGTACGGTCGACGAGGGGATTGAAATACTGACCGGTTATCCTGCTGGAGTGAGGGACGAGCACAATCAGTATAAACCAGGGACGATCAACTGTCTTGTCGAGCAGCGGTTGAAGGAGTTCTCGGAAGGTTTGCGGAAATTCAGTAAGGAGGAAGAACCTCCACAAAGCTCCTCTGAAAGAGGCCGGAAGTGATGATTGACGATTGACGATTAGGAGTTGAGGCTGATCGACAATCGTCAGTCAGAAATCGTCAATGCGTTCAGGAGATTTTATGATTAGCGTGGAAGAGGCCCTGGGGATTTTGCTCTCCAACCTGCCCGAGCGGAAGGTCGAAAAAATTTCTTTCCAATTGGCGCCGGGCCGCATATTGGCCGAAAACCTGGTTGCGACCTGCGATATTCCGCCCTTTCACAGGTCCGCTGTGGATGGTTTCGCCATTCTCGCTTCAGATGTCGAAAATGCTCCGGTGGAACTCAAACTGGCAGGCGAGAGCCGTGCCGGCGGAGGCATTCCAGGGAAGTTGAACCCTGGCGAAGCGATTGCCATCATGACCGGCGCTCCCGTTCCTGAGGGCGCGGATTCTGTTCAAATGATAGAACAATGCCGGCTTTCAAGCGATGGACGGACAGTGTCAATTCTCGCGCCGGTCAAGGTTCGCGAGAATATCGCCCCGCGAGGATCTGAGGCCGGAGTGGGTAAAGTCGTGCTTGATTCCGGACATCGTCTGGGACCTGCGGAAATCGCAGTGATGGCCACTTTTGGCTTCACGGAGGTCAGTGTTTACAAAAAGCCGACTGTCGCCATACTCGCCACCGGCGATGAATTGGTCGAATTTGACCAGACGCCGCGGTTGGATCAAATCCGGAATTCAAATGCCTATTGTCTTGCAAGCCAGTTGCGATACATGGATATCGAAGCGGATTACCTTGGGGTCGCCAAGGACGATAAGAGAGAATTGCGCCTGCGAATGCTCTCGGGCTTGGAACGGGATGTATTGATTATCACCGGCGGAGTTTCGATGGGCGAATATGACTTGGTGCAAGACGTATTTCACGAGCTCGGGCTGGAAATTCTTTTCAGCAAAGTGGCGATTAAGCCGGGCAAGCCCACCGTATTTGCGCGCCGGGGCGAAAAACTGGTTTTCGGATTGCCCGGTAATCCCATTTCCGCTCTTGTCACTTTCGAGTGCTTCGTGCGTCCTGTGCTGGGGCGGCTCTGCGGGATGAAGAGTCCGGAATTGCCGAGGATGAAGGGCGAACTGCAGGTGGATATGAAGCAATCTCCGGGAAGAACGGCGTTTATGCCCGCCTGGGTTTTTTGGGAAGAAGATGGTTGGAAGGTCGAACCGCTTCTCTGGAAGAGTTCGGCCGATATCATCAGTTTCACGCATGCAAATGCGACCTTTATTTTCCCCAAACACCGGGATTTTCTGAGCCGAGGAGAGAGTGTCGAATTAATGCTGCTGCCCGACTTTTTTGTCCGGCAAAGATAAGCGTAATGACGAATTACGAATGACGAATTACGAATTAAAACCAATGCACCCGGAAATTCAATTCGTAATTCGTAATTCGTCATTCGTAATTCAAAATATGCCAAATAAAAAACTGACACATATAGATTCAAAAGGGCGGGCACGAATGGTAGATGTATCGGAAAAAACAGCCACCTCGCGCCGCGCCATTGCTGAGTCTTTCATCCGGCTGTCCAAACAAACCCTGTCTTTGCTTCGGAAGGGCAAACTGCCTAAAGGAAATGCGTTGGAAACCGCACGTTTGGCAGGTATTCTGGCTGCAAAGCGCACCCCGGATCTCATCCCCCTGTGCCACCCGCTCCTGCTGACCCACGTGGATGTGGAAGCGCAACTTCAAGTCAACGGAGTGCGTTTTGAGGCAAGCGTATCCTGTACCGGATCCACCGGGGTTGAAATGGAGGCGCTGACAGCGGCTTCTGTGTCGGTCCTGACCCTATACGACATGGTCAAAGCGGTTGAGAAGGGCGCCACAATTGAAAAAATTCAGCTGCTTGAAAAAAGTGGAGGAAAAAGCGGCCTTTATCGGCGCAAGCGTTCCTAAATTGATCAGGAAAATGGGGACGCCACCCTATTTCGCCCGATTTGCGTCGATCGGGGCGAGGTAGCGACGGGCGAAATAGGGTGGCGTCCCTATTTTCCCGCGATTCATTTAGCTGCTGCATCTGATAAACTTTAATATTCTGAATATGGGTTGGAACGCATATGCCTATTTATGAGTATCTTTGTAGAAAGTGTCGGCGAAAAATGAGCTTTTTGGTTCTTTCTCCCGCATCATTTCAGCCTGTATGCAAATTCTGCAAGGGAGAGGATCTGGAGCAGCTGTTTTCGCGTTTCGCCAGTCCCAAATCCGAGGAGAGCCGGTTGGAATCTCTCGCGGACCCCTCCAGTTTTTCCGGGCTGGACGAAAATGATCCCGGGAGCGTTGCCCGCTGGATGAAGAAGATGGGCAAAGAACTTGGAGAAGATTTCGGCGGAGAAGATATTGACCAGCTTGCGGAAGAGGCAGCTCAGGAAGCCGCCGACGGAGGAGAAGCTGGGGAAGGCGGCCCTTCTTCGGATGATTTGTGAAAAGAAGTAGTCAGTAGCCAGCAGCCAGCGAACCACTGACTACTAACTACTGACTGCTGGATGGCTTATCCTATGGGTCCTGACCATTTAGAATCGCAGTCTCCGATGGTGTGTGTGGAAGATCTGGCGGAACGATATCCAGATATTCCCATCGAGGCCATCGTGAAGGAGGATCTTCTGCGCCGGGGCATGGCGTGGACGCCGGAGGCTCTGGAGATAGCCGCCAATTTCAAACTCAAGGCCTACTTCATTTGTTCCTTCGACATGGCTCCGATATCGGAGATGGAACAAAAGGAACACCTTAAAGCGCCCGAAGAGCTTCGGCTTTTCGGAGGCCCATATAATTTCCACCCTGTAATCGTGTCCGTGCGCCTGAATCCCGCTTCTCCATACCGCGTTGAAGCCGATGGTGATTTGCTTCTGTTGAAGGCCGCCGGGCAGACGGTCGCCAGGATAGAGCTGCAGAAGTCTCCCGAGTACTATCGTCGAATCCTGGCTAATGGGAAACCGATTGCGGATATCGCGCCTACGATCGAATGGGGGTACCTCCTGTATCTGACGGCGTTTCGGCTGTGCCAGTACTTCGGCGCCCAGGAGGAATGCCAGTTCTGCGACATCAATGAAAACTACCGGCAGCAGAAAAAATCAGGCAGGCCGTATACATCCGTCAAATCTGTGGAAGAGGTCATTGAGGCCCTGGAAATCATTGTTTCCACCGATAGTGACAGCAAGGCCTATACAGTCACCGGCGGCAGCATTACCGGATCTCTTGAGGGGAAATCGGAGATCGATTTTTATGTCCGCTATCCGGAAGCGATCGAGAAGCGTTGGCCTCGCCGGTGGATCAGCAAAGTCGTGGCGCAGGCGCTTCCGAAAAATGAGGTGCAGAAACTGAAGGATGCCGGCGTTCAGGTGTATCACCCGAATTTCGAAATCTGGGATAAGCGTCTATTCGAGCTGTACTGCCCGGGCAAATCCCGATATATAGGGCGGGATGAATGGATCCGGCGTATTGTAGATGCGGCTGGGATCTTTGGTCCTGATCGAGTGATACCAAACTTTGTCGCAGGGGTCGAGATGGCCCCGCCGAGCGGGTTCCGTTTCGTGGATGAGGCTGTAGCATCCACCGTCGAAGGTCTTGATTTTTTTATGAGTCATGGAATCTCCCCGCGTTTCACAACGTGGTGCCCGGAACCCATGAGCGTTTTGGGAAAAGATCAGCTGGGCGCGCCGCTTGAGTATCATGTCCGGTTGCTCCGGGCTTATCGCGATGCGCGCGCAAAATACAAATTGCAGACCCCCATAGGCTACGGAGAGCCGGGACTTGGAAAGGCGGTCTTCTCGGTCTCCTCATTTATGGATGTCCTTCCGCCGCTCTCTGAAGGCAATCATAGCCTATAGGTTTCGGGGTCGGAATCGGTATCGGAATCGGGGTCGGCCTTTTAATTGTTCGATACCGGCCCCGATTGAAAACCGCAGAGGAACTGCTGGAAAATGCCGGAAATGCCTGAAGTCGAAACTTTAGCACGTACGCTTCGTAAGACGGTGGTTGGAAAACGTGTCGCAGAAGTCCGCCTTTCCGGACTGCCGCTGCGCAAGCCAATATCCGAGACCTTCGCATCCATGTTGCAGGGAAGGACGATTCACAAGATTTCACGCCGTGGAAAATACCTTCTCGCCGAAATGAATCCGAAGGCTTACTGGCTGATTCACCTGGGGATGAGCGGCAGAGTCTTGTGTCATTTACAGGGGAACGCCGCCACGGAGCACACGCATGCGATCATACGATTCTCTGATTCTACGGAGCTGGAGTATCGGGATCCCCGCCGGTTCGGACTTCTGGCCGCTTACGAGGTGCGCAGACCTGGACTGATCCCGGAGATCCGTTCTTTAGGCATGGATCCGCTGTGCGCGGGCTTCAACAGCAAATGGCTTCGGCCGCTGCTGCGAAAAAGCAAACAGGACATCAAGTCATTTCTCCTCGACCAACGCAAAATCGCGGGGCTCGGGAATATCTACGCTTGCGAATCGCTGTTCCTTGCCCAAATCCATCCGGCGAGACGCTGTTTTACATTAAGTCCTGAGGAGACCGCACATTTGATTCGTGCGGTCAGGAAGGTGCTTGCAGCCGCTATCCGGCACAATGGAACCAGTTTTTCCGATTTCATGGATTCGAATGGAAAACCGGGAAATAATCAAGATTACCTGAAGGTTTTTCAACGGGAAGGGGATGAGTGCTGCAGATGCCGCATGCCGATCCAGAGATTGCGGCAAGGGAATCGAAGTTCGTTTTATTGCGCCCATTGCCAGGATTAAAATTTTATGCAGAGTTAGGGCCTGACCCTAAGGAGGTGTGAAATGCCGGAACCCCATCGAAAATGCTCTCATTGTAAAGGCACCGGGAAGTGCCGCAGCTGTCATGGAACAGGCCGGCTGGCGCTGCAAAAGGGGAAAGTATGCACTTCCTGTTATCCCCATGGCAGCGGGAAATGCCAGAACTGCCGTGGAACGGGCGGGTTCGATTCCGCCGGAAAATGACGAATTACGAAATACGAATGACGAATGAACAAGAGCTCGATGTTTTTTCTTCTTTTAATTCGTAATTCGTAATTCAAAATCATGCTTCTTGCAATCGATATTGGAAACACCAACGTAACCTTAGGCCTGTTTAGCAGTGAGAAACTCGGTTCGTCCTGGCGTCTAGCCGCAGGGCACGAAAAAATGCCGGACGAGTACGGAGCGCTGTTGACGGGTCTGTTCCGGCACGCGGGAATAAACACGTCGGACGTGGACGCAGTTGTAATCGCTGCGAACCAATGCTTGTCGACGGAACATGCCGCCTCGGGATTCAGATACGATATGAAGACCCGGCCCAAGTCGGCGCCGACCGGATCGTGGATGCCGTAGCGGCCTATCATCTCTATGGTGGACCGGCTTGCATTATTGATTTTGGCACGGCAACCACTTTCGACGCCATCTCCAGAGAAGGGGATTATCTGGGGGGGGCAATTGCCCCGGGGATCGGCATCTCCTCGGCTGCCCTGTTTCAGCGCGCCGCAAAGCTTCCTAAAGTCGATATCGGAAGACCTCCGGCCGCCATTGGGAAAAACACCGTTCATTCTCTTCAATCGGGACTCCTGTTCGGTTACGTCGGGCTGGTTGAAGGCATGGTTTCGCGTTTCCGAACCGAATTGGGAGCTGAAACTAAAGTCATCGCCACTGGCGGTTTAGCGGAGATGATCGCGAAGGAGACGAAAGTCATCTCCATTCTTGCACCGTGGCTGACTCTGGACGGGCTCAGGATTATTTACGGTCTGAATCAAACGGCACGGATATAGGGGGCCGGCCGGGCGCTCCTGCCTGGGTTTGAAGAAGCGGTCCTTTCCTGCCAAAGCACACATCTTCGCGAATTAATTCAAATCAGCGCATTCGCAACCGGAAATTGCTAACCGCATACAACATGACGGACGATAGGAGTGTAGAAACCTAAGGTGATTTGTTATGCAATCGCTTGCCTGCAACTCCAGGTGGCTGGCGGCAACTTTGTCTTCAGAGGGGCTGATAAAGGCCCTGTCGTCAGAGGCTGAACAATTTACTGGATACTCGGTGCAGGAGCTTGTCGGCCGTCCTGTCACCCAGATCCTCTCTGACTCGTCAGCTCTGGAAGTGCCCCGGATGCTCGATGTGGCAAATGAGTGGGGACATTGGCAAGGCGAAATTGTCCATAAAGTCCGAGGCGGAAAGTTTCTTGAAGGGCGGGGGATGCTGTCGTTATTGGCAGGGGCTGGGAATTGCTCAACCGGTTATCTCCTCCTATCCGACCTAAACAAAGCGTCGGCTTTGGATAATTGCGAGGATTCGGATTTGATGGAAGTGGCCCGCAATCTGAGAACATTTGCGCACGATCTGAACAATCCGCTTGCAGTGGTAATGGGCTTCACGCAACTGCTAATTCTGAATGCAAACTGCCAGGGCAATATTAGGAGCGATGTCGAAAAGCTTTATTCAGAACTGAAGCGTGTGATTCAAGTGGTAGAGGGATTGCATAAATATGCAATTTCTTTGTATGACCGACCTCGGCAGAATGAATCAGTCGCCAGCAGTCAGTGAAGCGGAGTTTTAAGCCTGCTCTACTGGCGACTGACGACTGATTTAATACGATGTCGGATTGAGTTCGAGAGCTTTCGGATTCACTCGAATCTTTCCTGCCTTTTCAAAATCCTCGGTCACTTTGCGGATATAATCCTCGAAATAGGATCCCTGGGCGGACTCAAGGAGCCTCTGCTTTAGCTCCGCCTTTTGCTTCTGGAACGCCGCTTCATCAAAAGGAGAACGGGATTTCACCTGCAGGACAGTCATATTGTCCAGCAAGGGAAGAGGGGAACTCACGCCTCCCAGTGCCAGGTCGAAGGCAGCCTGATTAAAGGTGGGACTGGAACCAATCTCAGGGGCCGGGGTCCCCGAAAGATTGAACGGCTGACTGACTTTGACGGAGAAGCCCATTTCTTTTGCAACCTTTTCCAGGCTTCCCAGCTTTGCGGCCTCTTCGGAGAGCTTTCTCGCATCTGCCTGCATCAACTCCTTGGCCTTTGAATCGATGAAATCCTTCTCGACCTGATTTCGCGACTGGGCAAAGTCGCCCGGTTTCGGCATCTGCACCTCCACCAGTTTAGGGACGGCAAAACCCAGGGGAACCTCAACGGCTTTCCCGATCGATCCGATTTCCTTCAGTTCGAAAGTCCCATCACGAAAAGCTTGCGAAATCCCGGAATCGGTGGAGTTGTCCTCCTTAGCAAAGAAATTTGTTTCTTTAACCTCTGCCGCGACCCCCAGGTCTTTGGCTGCCAGGTTGAGGTCCTTCTGCTTCAACGCAATGGTTGCAGCCTGCTCCGCTTTCTGCTTTGCGATTTCCTGGGCCTTTCTCAACTGAACGGTTGTTATCAGGCCGCTCTTGCTTGATTCAAAAGACGGTGTGTCGTGGTGCAGGACTTTGATGATGTGGTAACCATATTCAGTGCGCACCAAACCCGAGATCTCGCCGACTTTCAAAGAAAAAGCGGCATTATCAAATTCTTTGACCATCTGACCGCGCGGGAAAGCCCCAAGGAAGCCACCCTGGGAGGCATTGGATGTATCTTCAGAGTATTTTTTAGCTAATCCGGCGAAATCTTCTCCTGCTTTAGCCTGTTTCAGAACCGACTCCGCTTTGGCTTTAACCTCAGCTTCCTTGGATGGATCGGAGATCTTGAAAAGTATGTGAGATGCGGTCACGGTTTCGTCATGCGGTCTCTGATCCCATTCCGACTGGATTTCCTGGTCCGTCACTTTTACGGTCGGGATGATATTAGAGACCGGTATCAGCAGATACTGAGCGCGGCGTTTCTCTTTAATCCTATACGTATCCTTGCGGGAATCGAAGTATGCTCGGAGTTCTGCTTCGGTCGGCTTTACGCGCTTGCTAACATCATCCTTCTTCAAAAGGACGTAGTCCACCACCGTCTGCTGGTTCGTTTTGGAAAATTCATCCCGTAATTCGTGGTCGCCAACGTCGAGAGAATCGGTGATGATCCGCTGAAGCTTCTTAGATAGCTGTGCATAACGAATGTCCTGCTCGAAATCCGAAATAGAGATGTTGTTAGCAGCAAGGACTTCCCTGTAGCGTTCCAGCCCAATGAATTTCCCCTGGTCCTGCAAAGCCGGCAATGTCTCGATTCCTTCCCGGATCTCGTCGGTAGTGACATCGAGACCTAGGCGTTTGGCTGCAATTTCGATTACCTTTCTGGTAATCATGCTGTCGAGTACCTGCTTTGGAACTCCGATCGCACGGAGAGTTTCGGAGTCAATTCTGTTCTTCCCTCCGTTACTGTACTTTTCCGCCACCCTGCGATAGGCTTCTGCAAATTCCTGCATGGGAATAGTCTGCCCATCAACACTGGCTGCAGAGGTGTCGGTAGCGACCGTCCCCATGTTCACTCCAGGCACGAAGAAGAGCAACATACCCAAGGCCAAGCTGAGGATCACGAGCCAAAGGATCAATTTCAGCCGCTTTTTGCGGCGCATTATGTCGAGCATAGGAAGAAACCGCCTCCGATCAGTAAATAAAGCTCCCGATTATAGCACAATACAGTTGACGTGGAATTAAGGAGACTCACCTTTTTTCGGGGGGACACCTCCTTTTTTGCCGGATCAATTACAATTGAAGGATAGCTAAAGGTCATAAAGGGGAGCGTCTCCTATCGGAAAATATCGAAAACGGTGCCGACCATCACAACCTGGAGGCTTTTGCCGTAAAGGTTTCCTTTTGTTATTTATTGCGCGGATTATATAATATCACGCCCTCACTTTTCCGATGAGATTTGGGAGAGCTGGTTTATATATCGGCTTCGTATCAAACGGCATGTTCTGCTGGCCCTTGCCGTGCGGTTCGAGCCCGGGGGCTAGCCTGTTCGGTTGCAGGAAATGTTTGGCGGTCATGCTAACTTCACGCCGGCCTCCGGGACAGAAAAATCGAAAGTTGTTGGCTGAGGGTATCACGATTCTTCGGGGAACCGTGATTGAAGCCGTTTGTCGAATTAGACCAGATCATTCCTTTCGGGCGGAGCTTGAAATTGATCGGTCGCATGGAAGCCGGAAGCAGTCTGGCAGTCAATAACGAGATTGTAGAAGTCACGGGAGATGGAACGTTCAAGCATTTTACCCGTTCATTTCCGGCTCCTGCGCATAGGGTGCGTTGCAACCTGAAGGTGACGGATCTCGCAGGCAGGACTCGCACCCGGATGGCCACTTACGATTTCAGCCCCCATGGCTGGGAAAACTAGGATGATCGATTCGCCGAAAATAGGAATCGTTTATAAAGATCGAGTTCCGCAGCATCTCTTGGATGCCCCTGGGGAGGGAATGTCTTGGAAAGTGGAGTCATTTCCAGAGAGTGCGATTCTGAACGGTCCCATAGTTCAAGCCAAAGACTTCCTGGCTGTCTTCTTTGCTTTTGAAAACAAATCCAGTGAGATGCAGCGCCATCTGTCCAATGCGTTCCCCGGCGCCGAGATTGTCGGCTACTGGAACGCTGACAGATCTCCGGCCGAAAATCTGGCGAAGAGCGAAGACGGCTTGTTGATTGTCCGGTTTCCGATGCCTTTCTACTTGATCCGCCATCTGATAGAAGGTTTTTCGGACGCCAAGGCGCAAAAAAAAGAACTCATTGCCATACAGAGGCGTGCGGATAACATCCAGGACTTTTTCGATGCATTTGTGAATACCGTAGATTCCTCTTCGAACATCAGCGATCGCAAGCTGGGGATGAGTCTGCTGGTAAATAAGATCCTGTTCCATGTTCAAGCCGAGGAATGCATTCTGTATTTGTTTGGTGATTCGAACGGGCCTCTGCAGCGCCCTTACAGCACCGGCAACATCAAAGATATCGACCTATTCGAGCAGCATGCGAACAACACGATTGTCCGGAATGTGTTAACCTCCGGAATGCCCTACGTGAACAATAACTACTCGTTCGAATTGAAAGTTCCGTTCAGCAGGGAAAGCGTGCTCATCCGGTCCATCCTCTGCTACCCGCTCACGCACAAAGGAGAGAATATCGGGGTTATCGAGCTGATTAACAAGTGCACGGGGACATTCACGCGGGAAGACCAGGCGTTGATCGAGACGATGCTCAATCCGCTTGCGATTGCGATTCGAACTGTGGAGATGTTCGAGAATTCAGAACGGCTCACCATTACCGATGATCTGACCAAGCTCTATAATTATCGGTACCTGATGAAATATCTCGAAGATGACGTAAAACGTTGCTTGCGCTATAAGAAAAAAGTATCTTTGCTGTTCATTGATGTTGATGGATTCAAGAAGATCAACGATACTTTCGGACACCTGGTGGGAAGTCAGGCTCTTTCAGAAATGGGCCAGGTTTTGAGGAAAATCGTTCGTGAGACCGATGTGGTCGGGAGATATGGAGGAGACGAGTTTGTGATTGTTCTGCCGGAAACCCCTTTAAACGGGGCAATGGTCATTGCAGAGCGGATTCGGAAAAAGGTTGAGGAGTGCGAGTTTGTTGCCCAAAACCTGAGCATACGCCTAACCGTCAGTCTCGGGGTGGCGAATTGTCCGAAACACACGCTCACTGCAGAAGGTCTGATTAAAAAAGCGGACGCAGCGATGTACCGGGCGAAGGAGCTTTCCAAGAACAGCATCAAAGTCGCCGTGTAGGATATATGAATCTAAGATCTTTATTCGCGTTTTTTTCGAGTGATTTGGCCATCGATCTTGGCACAGCCAATACACTTGTGTATGCCAAGGGGCGCGGAATCGTCGTGAATGAGCCTTCGATTGTCGCGCTCGATAAGAACAGCAAGAAAGTGCTCGCAGTGGGGCATGAGGCCAAGGAAATGCTTGGACGAACGCCTGCCGACATCGTAGCGGTAAAGCCAATGAAAGATGGGGTAATTGCCGATTTCGACGTGACTGAGGTCATGCTGAAGTATTTCATAAAAGAGGCTCACAGCCGCAACCACCTTCTAAGCCCCCGTATCGTTATCGGCATTCCTTCGGAAATCACTCAGGTGGAAAAACGAGCCGTGCAGGAATCCGCCCTCCGCGCCAAAGCCAGCGAGGTGTATCTGGTGGAACAGGCTATCGTTGCCGCAATTGGCGCAGGCATGCCAATCACTGAAGCCTGCGGCAACATGATTGTGGACATCGGCGGAGGAACTACGGACATCGCCGTCATTTCGCTATCCGGAATTGTGTACAGCCGTTCGGTGCGGGTCGCCGGAAATGAAATGGATGAAGCAATTATCCAATACATCAAGCGCAAGCACAACCTGCTCATTGGCGAACGTACGGCGGAAGCAATCAAGATCCAGCTGGGTTCCGCCGGTCCGCTTGACCGGCCGATGACAATGGAAATCAAAGGGCGTAATCTAATCGAAGGAGTGCCCAAGACGGTAGCCATTACGGACGACGAGATTCGGGAAGCATTGAGCGACAGCATCGCGATTATAATAAATGCGATCAAGGTTGCACTGGAAAGAACGCCGCCCGAACTTTCGGCAGACATTATGGATCGAGGCATTGTGCTGACCGGAGGGGGGGCTCTGCTGAAACGCTTCGATAAGAGATTGTCCTCGGAGACCGGGCTTCCCGTTTTTGTTGCTGAAGACCCGCTCTCCTCAGTAGTCATGGGTACCAGCAAGATGCTCACGGACTTTAAGCTGTTCCGGAGAATATGTGTCCAGTGAACTATCCTCCAGAGTAAATAAAGAGCGCGCGGTACTGCTCATGATACCGCTGCTAATCTTGCACCTCGTGCTTCTTTCGCTTCAGATCGAGACTCCTTCCGGCACTTATTTGCTCAAGACGTGGACCTTGGCTGTGCAAGCGCCCATAATTGCTGTTTCGTCCGGGATTACGCGCAGAATCCGAACCGTGTGGAGCCGGTATTTCTGGATGGTGGGTGCGCGCGCTGAAAATGAGAGATTGCTGGAAACGGTACGCAGGCTTTCCATCGTCAACAGTTCCTATGAACAGGTTCGACAGGAGAATGCCAGACTTCACAGGCTCCTGGCGATAGGGGAGAGCATTCCGTATACCACAATTGGCGCGCATGTGGTGGCACGCACCCCGAGCTTCCTTTCAAACGTAATCTATATCGACCGAGGGTCAAAGGACGGCATTCACGTGGATGCCCCCGTCATCTCCGGGGATGGAGTTGTCGGAAGGACTGTCCTGCTTTCCAGGCACCAATCGCAGGTGCAGCTGATCACAAACCCGGATGCCTCCATGGGTGTTATGCTGGAGCGAACTCGGGTCCCCGGAGTGCTGAGAGGATCTGGGGATTTCCTTTTGAATCTGAATTATATTGGGAACTCGGAACAGGTTGAGAACGGGGATGTTGTTTTGAGCTCGGGGTTGGATGGAATTTATCCCAAAGGACTTGCAATCGGCAAGGTGGTGGAGTCATCGAAAGGCAATGGGGTGTTTCGGTCCATCAAGGTTCAACCTTTCGTTGATCTTATGCGGATCGAAGAAATCTCGATTCTCCTGGGCCCTGCGCCTCAGGGGCCAATGCAGCAACGTTAGAAAAAATGTCCATGCGACGAGAGGGAATTTCAGGATTTCAAGCCTATTGATATGAAATACTTATTCCTCGGCTTGTCGGCATTTCTGGCGATCGTGGCTCAGATGATTGCGGGGAATAACTTTTTCCTGTTCAACTTCCTCGACATGGCGTTAATCCTCGTCGCTTACTGGGCCGTTTACCGCAGCCGCATGCAGGCGCTTTTCGTCGGCTCGTTAACCGGGCTTCTCTTGGACGCCGCCATAGGGTGGCCCCTCGGCTACAACGGATTCGGCAAGACTCTCGCCGCGTTCGCGATCGGGCAATGCTGGAAGAGGTTCAACACGGCAGACCAGCTGTGGGTACGGTTTTCAATTATTGCGGCTTCTTCGTGTTTGAGTTCGCTGAGCATGTTCGTCTTGTTCTTGCTGCTGGAGCGTTCCTCGAGCAAGATCTATCTGGGTGCATCCCTCCTGCAGGCTTTTGTCACGGCGGCGGTCGCAGTTATCATCTTCGCGGGTCTGGAAAACTATAAGAGAACGCAAACAAACAAAGCGCACTGAATAATGAGTAGAATGTGGTATTGCAGCAGGAATCTAACAGGCAACTGATCCAGCAACGGCTGAATCTGTTTCGCTTCCCGGTTTTGTTCATCTTTTTTATTCTGGCCGCTCGTCTCTGGCAGCTTCAGATTATCCAGGGGGCGGAGTATGCCGTGAAGGCAGAGCACAACCGGATCCGCACAATCGAGCTCTTTGCGCCTCGCGGCACCATCTCGGATCGTTTCAATACTCCTCTCGTCGAGAATCGACCCTCATTCGATGTCCTGCTCTATCGCGAAGCGATGAAGGACAAAGCTGCTACCATCCGCTTCCTGGTGGAGAAGCTTTCGATGAAATCGGAAGATATAGAGGCCAGATTGCGGCGCAGCAAGGGAGCCGGTGTCTATCGTCCGATCCTGATTAAAGAAGATGCGGGGATGGAAGACATCTCCGTCGTTGAAGCGCACCGGCGGGATCATCCGGAAATTCAACTGGGTCCCGAGCCGCGCAGACTTTACCGCTACGGCAAATTGGCCGCCCACCTGATAGGATACGTCAGCGAAATTTCAGAACAGGAATTGGCTGCGCAAACGTTCCCGGGTGGTACTTCCAGATCACTGGTAGGCCGGACCGGAGTCGAGCGAACCTACAATCAATTGCTGGTTGGCAAGGACGGGGAACGCCAGGTACTGGTCGACAGCGTGGGAAGGGAAGTCGGGCCGGTGAGTGAAACCGAATCTATCATCGGCGGCGAGGTGCGGCTGACGTTGGATCTTGACCTCCAGTCCGTTGCTGAAAAGGCTCTGGAGGGCAAAGTTGGAGCGATTGTAGCCATGGATCCCCGCAATGGCGAGATTCTCGTAATGGCCAGTGCGCCGTCATTTGATCCCAATGCGTTTTCAACCCGCATTTCCGGCGACGACTGGAACGAACTGATCAATGATCCCGACCGGCCCATGCAGAATCGCGCCATCCAGAACAGCTATTCGCCCGGCTCCATATTCAAGTTGATTATGTCGGATGCCGGCCTCGAAGAAGGTTTGCTCGATGATAACCCGGCGGTCTTTTGCAAGGGCTGGGCGGAGTATTACGGCCGGATCTTTCATTGCCACAAAGGGGGGCACGGAACCGTGCATCTGGAGCAGGCGATCGCCAAGTCATGTAACATTTTCTTTTATGAATTGGGCAGAAGGCTCGGAATCTCCAAGATCGCGGAGCATGCTCACGCTCTTGGTTTGGGCGAGCGAACGGGAATCGATCTGCCGGGCGAAAAGGCCGGCATCATGCCGAGCCCCGAATGGAAACAACAGGCGCGCCATGCGAAAT
Organism: Acidobacteriota bacterium; assembly: GCA_050010475.1. Classification (GTDB taxonomy): domain Bacteria; phylum Acidobacteriota; class UBA6911; order UBA6911; family UBA6911; genus UBA6911. Next base: position 17,756 of record JBEKKY010000086.1, read on the forward strand.
GGTACGTGGGCGAGACCATCTCGGTATCAATTGGGCAGGGAGCCGTGAGCGTAACCCCGCTCCAGATCCTACGGGCGGTGAGCGCCATTGCTACCGGAGGTTTGCTTACGACGCCGCACGTCCTTTTCAGGGCAGATAAAATTCCCGAAAGCGAATTAAAATGGCCCGTGCGCCGCATTCCCATAGGGGAAGACCATGCGCGCAGGATCCGCGAGGGAATGTGGGAGAGCGTCAATAATGGGGGGACCGGACACAGCGCTGCCATCCCCGGCCATGATATCTGCGGTAAAACCGGAACCGTTCAAGTGATCGGCAATGAAAAGAAGAAGCAAACCGGGGAGGATATCGAGGATCACTCCTGGTTTGCGGGTTTTGCCAACAGGGATAATCCGGAAATTGCCGTAGTTGTTTTCATTGAGCACGGAGGAATGGGGGGAATTGCCGCCGCTCCCCTTGCCAGGGAAGTCTTCAGCGCTTATTTCGAAAAGCACAAACCTAAAATGATGGCGTCCTCTCCGGCGCCCGGTTTTGCAATAGGAAAAGGGGGCGTGGAAAGCTCCCCTCACGCAAATGATTAAGCTGGATCAGAGATTCATACTCGGTTTCGACTGGCTGTGGTTCCTGGCGATCCTTGCCCTTTCGGGAGCAGGAGTCGTCGCCATCTGGAGCACGACAGACGGAACGAGCCTGAACTCATATTTCGGCAAACAAATCGTCTACGTGTGCTGCGGGCTGCTGGCGTTCTTAGCGGTTCTTTATTTCGATTACCATATCTTCTCTGATTTCATAACCCTTATCTACCTGGCGGGTTTAGTGTTGCTCGGCTTTGTCCTGATTATAGGCCGCACTGCTCACGGCAACAAAAGCTGGATAGATATAGGCATGTTTTCGTTTCAGCCGTCCGAACTTGTGAAGATAGTCGTCATCATCGCCCTGGCCAAGTATTACTCCGAATTGGATAAAGAATATCTGGGCATTCGGGAATTGGTGATTGGTGCAGCCATCGCGTTTGTACCTGCACTGTTGGTGTTGTCGGAGCATGACCTGGGAACCGCAATCACGTTTTTCCCAATTTGGGCAGTGCTTTCCTGCCTGGCCGGCATCAGGAAAAAGCATTTGATTATTCTGATTGCCATCGCTATCGCCGCAGCCCCGATGGCCTGGTATCTAATGCGTGGCTATCGGCAAGGCCGCATCGAAACGGTATTCAATCCCCAAAATGATGCGCGCCGTCTGGGTTATCAGACCATCCAGTCGGAAATTGCGATCGGTTCCGGTAGGTTTTTGGGAAAGGGCTTTAAACAAGGATCTCAAGGACGTCAGGGATTTCTGCCGGCGCGCCACACCGACTTTGTCTTTGCTGTGTTTTCCGAAGAGAAGGGATTTGTCGGCAGCCTTACGATCCTCGGCCTTTTTCTTTTCTTATGTTTAAGACTTTTTCGTACGGCACGGGACGCAAAAGACAAGCTGGGCTCAATGATTGTGGTCGGGATATTGTCGGTGCTGGTTTTCCACATAGTAATCAATATCGGGATGGTGGAGGGATTGCTGCCTATTATCGGAATTCCTCTTCCATTCGTCAGCGCCGGAGGGTCTTCCCTGGTATCTTATTTTGCTTCGATGAGCTTGTGCATGGGGATTCGAATGCGGCGTTACGTCAATTGAAAATTCCCCGTTTCCGTTGAAAAGCGGTGAACTACGGGCAATTGAACGATGGACACTTTGAGGAGAGCTTGCATTCAGCGGGAAACCAAATTACTATACTAGGTTC
>JBEKKY010000087.1:0-11071 GCA_050010475.1 Acidobacteriota bacterium
ATCACGGAATAGCTATGTTCAATCGCATCGGCCAGTTTTGAGCAATCTTTACCGCCCGCTTCGGCCAGCTCGGGTTTGCCTCCTCCCGCACCTCCAACCAGCGGGGCTATTTTCTTTATGATCTGGCCTGCTGGAACTCGTTTGCTAATATCGCCGGTCACCATTGCCACCAGGGCGACCTTCTCATCCTGGGTCGTTCCGAGAACCACGACTCCGGATCCAAGTTTTTGTTTTAGTTCATCTGCGAGATTCCGGAGGCTGGCCCGATCCATGTCTGGAAGAGTATCGGCAAGTACCTTTATTCCATCGATTTCCCTTATCCGCGAAAGCATGCTGCCGATATTGGCGCGCACCGATTGAGCCTTCAGATCCTGGATTTGACGCTGGAGATCGCGAACCTGTCCCTGCAGTTTATCAATGAAGGCAGGGATTTCAAGCCGGGCCACCTTATGATCGTTCTGGATGGATTCCAAGGTGCTTTCGTCGGAGCGAAAACGCGCAAGGGACACAGGACCCGTCATCGCCTCAATTCGCCGGATTCCTGCAGCAATACCTGCTTCGCCGACTATTTTGAACAGGCCGATGGTACCCGTTGCCGGCACATGAGTGCCGCCGCAAAGTTCTTTGCTAAATCCAGGAACCTCAACGACTCTGACTGTTTCCTGGTATTTCTCACCGAAAAGGGCCATGGCGCCCGATTTCATCGCGCTGTCCAAATCCATTAGGGTGGTTTTAACCTCGGCGTTACGCCAGATTTGTTCGTTTACAATGTCTTCTATCTTATGGATTTCATTTTTCGTCAAAGGCGCATAGTGAGTAAAGTCGAACCGCAGCCGGTCCGGCGATACCAACGAGCCGGCCTGCTTGACCTGTGGTCCGAGCACGCGTTGCAGCGCCGCCTGCAGCAGGTGAGTTGCAGTATGGTTTTTCATTGTAAGCCGACGTCTACCCAAGTCCACAACCGCCTCGATCTCATCCCCAACTTGAAGCGTTCCGGTTTCCATTTCGACCAGGTGAGTGATTGTGGTGCCGCGATAAATCGTGTTCAGGACGCATGCCCGGATTTCGCCCGTGGCTACATATCCCGTATCTCCGACTTGTCCTCCGGCTTCTGGATAAAAGGGCGTAGAATCAAGCACAAGCTCTCCCTTTTGTCCTGCTTCAATGGCTTCGGCACGTTCTCCATCTACGATAATTGCCTGGATGGAAGCGCGGATTGAGCCGTCGATGCCGTAGCCTACAAAGCTGGTTTTGCCCTCGAATAATGCCTGTGCGACCTGTTCCCGTATTTTTCCCGAAAGATAGTCCTGGCGCGACCTTTCACGCTGCTGCTCGAATGCCCTCACAAAACCGGCCTCATCAACAACAATGCCGTTTTCCTGCGCAAGATCTTCTATAATTTCGAGAGGCAAGCCTCGAGTATCGTAAAGGAAAAATGCTTCTTCTCCCGACAGAGTCCTGGAGCCGGATGCCTTCAGCTTCCTGGCGCGGTCATAAAAATCCTTCAATCCCTCTCCGAGCGTGCCCGCGAATGAATCCTCTTCTTGCTTGATAACACGCGCAATCGTCTCCCTGGCTGGAATAAGCTCCGGGTAAGCGCTTTTCATGGCCTCCACCACCGCTCCTGAGATGCGATAAATGAATGGCTGGTCGATCCCGAGTCTCTTGCCGTGAACCATGGCGCGCCGCATTATTTTGCGCAGGACGTACCCGCGCTTGTCGTTCCCCGGATACTGGCCGTCACCAATGACGAATGTGGCTGCACGTGCGTGATCCGCAATAATTCGCATGGAGATATCGTTGTTCAGATCGGTTCCATAATCTGTGTTGGCGATCACTGAAACTTCATCTAGAAGAGGCTTGAAAAGATCCGTATCGTAGGTCGAGGTTTTGTCCTGAAGGACAGTGGTGATTCGTTCGAATCCCATACCGGTGTCAATCGAGGGTGAAGGCAGAGGATTCAACGTACCGCTGGAATCACGGTTGTATTGCATAAAAACCAGGTTCCACACCTCAACCCAGCGGCCGCAGGAACAGGTTAGATCACAATCACCATGGTTGGGAAGCGGGCTTTTGCCGAAATCGTAATGCAATTCGGAGCAGGGGCCGCAGGGACCGGTGTCGCCCATGGCCCAAAAATTGTCCGCTTCGTCCAGGCGCAATATCTTATTTTCAGGAATGCCTTCCTGGGTATGCCAGATATTCCAGGCAATATCATCATCACGGAACACGGTCACCCAGAGCCTCTTTGGGTCCACACCGAGGTTCCTTGTGAGCAGTTCCCAGGCAAAATGGATCGCTTCTTTCTTGAAATAATCGCCGAAAGAGAAGTTGCCCAGCATTTCAAAAAAAGTATGATGGCGGAAAGAATGTCCCACATCCTTGAAATCGTTGTGCTTGCCGCTTACCCGCATGCATTTTTGACTGGAGGCGGCTCGCCGGTATGGTCGGGTCTCGTTTCCCAGAAAGATATCCTTGAACTGGTTCATGCCCGCATTCGTGAATAGGAGTGTAGGATCATTAAACGGAATCAGAGATGAGCTGGACACGGTCTTATGGCCGTTATGTTCAAAGTATCTTAGAAACTCTTCACGGATCCGATTGCTGCTTTTCAATTCACTCTCCTGTCTCAAATCGCTGCAACAATGCCGCAGGAATCACTTGGCACAGTGCCCCGGAAATACTGTCTTCTTCGTAGCCGCGCTGACGTAAGTGCGTCACCAATTTTCTCAATCCTTTCAGGTCGGCCGGAAGCCCCTTTTTTTTGCAATAGGTCCTCAAATAGCTTGCGGCAGCTGATTGGTCGTCCAATTCATTCCCGATGCGCTGCAGGGCGCCTTCAACGTTGTTCCGATCAATGTGACGCCGAAGCAGGGACTCTTTTACCCTGGCATGGCTCCATCCCTGTCTTATCCGGCAAAGAGCGAAATTATAGCTATAATCAGCATCATTTAGAAGATTCAGCTGCTCCAGGCGGTCAAGGACCTTCTCAACCGATGCTTTTCCGGAGGTCTTTGCAAGCCTGTCCCGCAGTTCGCCTCGGGTATAGGCTCGTCGGGCCAGAAGAGCGCCCGCTTTCTTCATCAGCAGATCAGGATGCTTGTTTTCCATGATAGCGAGATAGGGATGCTCCCTTTTTTCGCTGGTTGAGCTCATGCCGTTAGTTCTGCAATCAGTCGAAAAAGGGGAGTGTCCCCGTCGAGGCTTATTTTGCCATTTCGTTCTGCATGGCTTCAATAGCGGCATCTTTGATGGTGTAAATGCCTTGAATTCGGAGCTTGAATTCCTCGGGGTTGGTGGAATAGCTCAAAGCGTCTTCAAGAGATATTCTGCCTGCCTTATAGTGCTCGTAGATTGACTGATCAAACGTCTGCATTCCGTACTGAGAGGTCCCGGCAGCTATGGCTTCACGAAGCAAGCGTGTTTTTTCAGGATCCACGATGCAGCTTTTTATGAAATCTGTGGTTCTCAGAATCTCGATTGCGGGTACGCGTCCGGGGCCGTCGGATCTGCGCATGAGACGCATCGAGATGACGGCGCGCAAAACCATTGAAAGCTGAAGGCGTATTTGTTTTTGCTGATGGATTGGGAATACCGCCGTAATACGGTTTATCGTCTCGACCGCATCCAAGGTATGGAGTGTAGAAAAGACCAGATGTCCGGTTTCCGCAGCAATCAGAGCGGTCTCAATCGTTTCCAGGTCCCGCATTTCTCCAACGAGAATGACATCGGGATCCTGGCGAAGAGCGCTGCGCAGGGCGCCGGCAAAGCTAAATGCATCCACGCCGATTTCGCGTTGTGTTACGAGGCTTAACCTGTCGTTGTAGGAAAACTCGATCGGATCCTCGATCGTGATGATATGGCGCATTGTATGTTCGTTAATATAGTTGAGCATTGAAGCAATGGTAGTGGATTTTCCCGACCCAGTCGTTCCTGTGACCAGAACCAATCCTCGGGGCTCATTCGTGATAGTTTCGAGAATGCCAGGAAGGTAGAGATCTTCAAATGCGAGGATATTGGTCGGAATGGCGCGAATAGCCACTGAAACGTTCCCGCGTTGCTGATAAATATTTACCCGAAACCTGCCCAAGCCTTTTACTCCATAGCCAATATCAACCTCGGCAGCATCCCGGAAACGTTCCTTCTGCTTGTTGTTCATGATGGAGAAAGCCATCATGAGCGAATCTTCTTTGTCCAGTCTGCCCTGATCCGCAAGCGGGACGAGTTCTCCCTGGACGCGAATGTGAGGGAAGCAGCCCACCTTCAAATGCAAATCAGATGCCCCCTTAGAAATCATCACTCTGAGCAGAGTATCCAGATTCATAAATGTCCTCTGTCTAACCTCGCCGTAATGGACGGTTGAGCGGCTCTTAAATTGCATAGAGGCCACATAAGTGCTATCGGCTGTTACAAGGGTTAACAATAGCTTTCCGCATGCATGGCCAATCTTTCCATCTTTCCTTTCCTCACAGGCGAATTGACTGTGAGAAAAAGGCTTTCACCTTGACTGCCTACATTCCTTTTCGTAAGATTCCTTCCTTATGGAGCCGGGACGCAAACCGAATAGTCAATCGGAAGAACAACAAGCCAGCATGCAGGTTGGTGCGTTTAGAACCTTTACCGCATGCGTTGGCGGAGCGTTCCTCCCCGGGCTCGGCCACGCTTTGCTCGGCAAGTGGGATCGTGCCATTGTCTTTTTCGGCAGTATCACAATTATGTTGGTACTGGGGATCCAGTTGCAGGGCCGGTTGTTCAATCCGGATTTCGGAGACCTTTTTTCAGCCCTAAAATTCAGCGCAGACGCAGGCTCGGGCCTCCTTTACTGGATTCCATGGTTTCGCGGTCTCGGGACGGGAGATCCGACTGCTTACACCTATGATTATGCAAACGTCTTCATTTATGTTGCCGGGCTCCTGAACATGCTGGTAATCGTGGATGCTTTTGATATAGCGTTGGGCAGAAAACGATGAAAGATCATTCCACACTACTGCTTATTTTCAGTATTCTAACTTCCCTCGTTCTGACATTTGTTACCAAGGATGGAGCTAGAGAACGCATCAAGTATTTCCTGGTCCTTCTCTGTTCTTTTATCGTGCTGTCAATTTTGGCCAGTTGGCTGATGTTTCCATTTCCTTTCTAAATCATGACACGTATCGCAGTCATTCCGGGCGATGGGATCGGCATTGAGGTAATTGCCGAAGCGTTAAAAGTGCTCCGCGCCTTGTCGGATCTGACCGGCAAAAAATTTGAAACTGTTGAGTTTGACTATGGTGCCGACCGTTATCTGAAAGACGGCACGGCTTTGCCCAAGGATGCCTTGGACCGTTTCCGATCCGAATTCGATGCCATATTGCTCGGGGCTTTAGGCGATCCGCGCATTCCCGACATGAAACATGCAGTGGACATCCTGTTTGGAATCCGGTTTGGACTTGATCTATATGCCAATATACGTCCGGTCAAGCTTCTGGACAGACGACTCGCTCCACTGAAGGGAGCTGTCGAAAGCGATATTGACTTTACGGTGTTCCGCGAGAATACAGAGGATCTGTATGTCGGGATAGGAGGATTGTTTAAAAGGGACACACCCGATGAAATCGCAATCCAGGAGAGTGTGACTACCCGGAAGGGGGTGGAACGTATTTTGGAGGCTGGCTTCAGTTTCGCGGCAAAACATGGGCTGAAGCGTTTAACCATGTCCGACAAGAGCAACGCTTTGCGTTTTTCGGGTGATTTGTGGCAACGGGTGTTTGTTGAAGTCTCGCGTCGGTATCCCCAGATTGAAGCAGAACACATGTATATTGATACGCTCGCGATGATGCTGGTAAAAGAACCCGCGAGGTTCGATGTCATCGTGACCAGCAACATGTTTGGCGATATCATCACGGATTTGGGCGCTCAGCTTCAGGGAGGTCTTGGCATTTCCGCTTCCGGCAATATCAATCCCCAGGGCGTGTGCATGTTCGAACCTGTTCATGGTTCAGCCCCCAGTTTTGCCGGGAAGAATATTGCGAATCCGTTTGCCGCTATCCTTTCCTTGCAGATGATGCTGGACCATCTTGGTTTCAGAAGCGAAGCTTCTCTGATTGAAGCGACCATCCGGGAATGCATCCGGGAAGATGAGTGCACTCCGGATATTGGCGGCACCCTGGGAACCCGAGAAGCTGGAGATGCCGCCTGCCGGCGGATACGGGAATTTGTCTGATCGGAATATTCAACGGAACTCGATACCGGTGAACCTGAATAACCGAACCGCCATCGTGACGGGCGCCAGCAGAGGCATTGGACATTCGATCTGCCTGGAGCTGGCCCGTCGCGGCTGCAACATCGCCTTTAATTACCTGAAAAGTACCGCGGAAGCACAGCAACTTGCCTCGGAGCTGGCGAGAATAGGGAGAGATGTGTTTTTCGTTCAGGCGGGAGTCGAAAACCTTGCCTGCGCGGAGGAAATGGCGAGAGAAGTCAAGAAGCGGTTCGGGGCTATTGATTATCTTGTGAACAATGCAGGCATTACTCGGGATAAATTGATTCTGCGCATGAATGAAAAGGACTGGGACGAAGTAATCGGAACAAATCTAAAAGGCGCATTCAATTACTGCAAAGCAGTGGCGCCTTTTATGGTAAAGGCCCGCTTCGGATCCATCCTGAATATCACTTCCGTAAGTGGAATTGCGGGAGCTCCGGGACAGACAAATTATTCGGCTTCCAAAGCGGGAATGATCGGCTTAACAAAGGCTTTGGCCAGGGAGTTGGCCGGAAGAAACATAACAGTAAATGCACTGGCGCTGGGCATGGTCGACACGGAGATGACCAGAACGTTGCCGGAGGATCACAGATCGACTATGCTTCGAAACATACCACTGGGGCGCTTTGGCAACGCGGAAGAAGTTGCTTGTGCCGCCGCCTTTCTCCTTTCTGATGATGCCCGCTATATCACCGGCCAGGTGATACAGCTTGATGGCGGGCTCGCCATGTGAATTGACGATTGGAAAAATCCATTCATTATGTTGGCACTTTGATCAGGCGAAACATTAGATTCAAAGAGGCAGATAGAAAGCCTGATAGCTGCTTCCAATCGTCAATCGCCAATGAATCATGGCTTCTGAAATTGCGGATCTTCTAGCCGACGTGCTTGCCAGGGGGCCTGCCAGTCAATCGGCTCACGCAGCGTCAAGGCGCCTTTTGCGCTATTTTGGCTCAGCTCAATCGCTGGCTCAGGCCACTGTTGAGGAAATTCGTCATGCGGGGAAGCTTTCCGTGAGACAAGCGGCTTCTCTGTATTCGGCCCTCCAGTTGGGCCGTCAGGTTTGTTCTGTTCCCCTTCGCGCCGGGGAACGCTTTTGCAGCAGCAGGGAATTATACAACCGTTATCGGGCTCGGTTCTTTTCTGCCAATAGAGAACACTTTCTTTCGCTGCATTTGAATTCGAAGAATCAGCTGATCCGTGAAGTTCTTATTTCAATCGGGAGCCTGAGCACATCGGTGGTGCATCCTCGTGAAGTGTTTGCCCCTGCAGTTCGGGACAGCACGGCTGCCTTGATATTCCTTCACAATCATCCCTCGGGAGATCCGGCGCCGAGCCGGGAAGACAGGGACTGTACTCAACGACTCATTCATGCCGGCCAAATCCTAGGCATTCGGGTGCTGGATCACATTGTCCTTGGCCATGATGATTATTATAGCTTTGCCGATGCCGGTCTGCTGAATGGCGACAAACCACCATAGAACAGATTGGCTTTCGGGATTAATTCCGATTCTGACTCCTGAATTCTGCGTTTCTGCCTTATCATCGTCGCATGAAAATCAAACGCCTTGATAGTCCAAACGACACCTTTGACCTGCAGTTCCCGATAGAGAAGCCCTTCGATGTGGTCGGGTTTGGCACGAATTCTGTCGACCACCTTTGCATTGTTCCGGAATACCCCCAAACCGGCTCCAAAAGCGAGATTGTTCGATATGAGAAGCTTCCGGGTGGGCAGGTGGCGACGGCCGTTGAATTTCTTTCTCGCCTGGGTCTGAAGACAAAGTATATAGGAAAGTTAGGGGGAGACGAGCTAGGCCGTTTTTACCTGCGCAGTCTTGCTTCTGGATCCGTTGATGCCACATCGGTTTTGGTTGAGCCAAGCGCTCAAAGCCAATGCGCATTCATTATTGTCGACAGGAAGAGCGGCGAACGGACTGTTCTTTCCCGCAGGGGAAGCGGGCTGGATTTCCGGAAACACGAGCTGAAAAAAAGCGAGATCTGCGCCGGTCGGATTCTGCATTTGGATGGGTACGATTCCGCGGGATCGCTGAAGGCAGCGAGGTGGTGTCGGCAGCTTGGGATCCCGGTCTGTATCGATTTGGATACGGTTGTTCCCAACTGCTCTGAACTCGTACGAAGTGTGGATTTTCTGATTGTGAGTTCCAATTTTCCTTCAGAGTTTACAGGCATTGGCGATCCTGTAAAAGCCTTTCGGGAGCTTGGGAACTGCCATGAAGGTTTTCTGGCCGTTACGCTCGGTTCGCAGGGAGCGATGGCCTGGGTCGAATCCCAGATTGTCCGGTTTCCCGGATTGAAGGTAAAGGCCGTGGACACAACGGGAGCCGGCGACATTTTTCATGCTGCCTTCATCTATGGATTGTTTCAAAACTGGCCTTTGGGGAAAATAATGAAATTCGCAAATGCCTCTGCGGGTCTCAGCTGCAAATTCATAGGCGCCCAAGCCGGAATCAGGCCGCTTTCTGAAATTCTGCTATCCATGGACAGAGTGTCGATCTAGCTCGAACGAATCTCATCAATAGAAGACCTTTTCCGCGATTTTATTTAAAGCTTGCACGAATTAAGGACGATAGTGTGGATATCCTTGAGAAAAGAAAAGAGTTTTGAGCAAGTCTTATTCTCGAGACGGGCTAGGAATATCAAGGAAATTCATGGGAGGATGATAATGAAGAGAGTTTTGGGAATCTCTTTTGTGGTGGCGGTTATTCTGCTCTGTTATGCCGTGCCGTCTATTGCACAGGAGGGCGAGTATGTGATCGTTGCAAACAAGCAGTTGCAGGGCTCAAGCATAAACTCAACGCAGCTGAAAGGCATCTACCTTAGAGAGATCCGGAACTGGGGGAATGGGGGCGGTGAGATCGTTGTTGTGGACCTTACTAATTCGAATGGCTTTTATCAGAACCTGTTTGGCAAGACCTACGTGCAGATGCAGGCGTACTGGCTGAATATGCGGATCAAGTACAGCGTCGATCTTCCGGTTTCAAAGAAAGACCCCGAAAGCGTGAAGCAGTTTGTTGCCCAAACCAAAGGAGCGATCGGTTTTCTAAAGAAGGCGGACGTCGACGACAGTGTGAAGGTCCTGTCGGTTGTTAATTAGCCCGTGGTCGAGGTTCCTTTCGAGCTCTTGGAGATCGGGAGAATCATCCGCTCCAAGGCTCGAAAGATCCTAGCCCATTTTCTCCCCCACCAACAATTCCGCTCGAGTTCTATCCACTTATTCAGAATCAGGCAATTCGCAGAAAGGCAAAGCTCGGAAATTGGGCCAGGACTATACGTCGGCTCTTGTGTTTCTGTTGGGTTGGCACTAAGGATTCCGTATCTGTATAATAGTTTGTGGTGATTTAGGATGAAGAACATCTTCTTTGTTGACGTCGACACTCAGCGGGATTTTATGTTCGCATCGGGCGCGCTTTATGTTCCAGGCGCTGAACGAATGATCCCTAAATTGCGCCGGCTCTTCGATTTTGCGCGGCATAACGAAATATCCATACTCTCCACCGTAGATGCGCACGTAACCAACGATCCGGAGTTCCAGCAATTTCCTGCACATTGCGTGCAGGGGACGGAAGGGCAGCAAAAGCTGGACGATACGCTGCTTCCTCGTCCCCTGAAATTTCAGAATAAACCGGTCGATCGTAATCTGCTGGATGTGATACGAAAGCACCAGCAAGTTATTATCGAAAAGCAGAAACTAGATCCGTTCAGCAACCCTGTATTTGAGCGCCTCCTGCGCGTATTGCCTCAACATGCCATTGTTTTCGGCGTCACTACCGAATATTGCGTCAAATTGGCTTGCCTGGGTATTCGCCATATGGGAGTGCCGGTTGCTGTGGTGACAGATGCCATCCGGGGCCTTGCGCCAAAAACAGAAAAGGAAGCGATCGAGGAGATGCGTGTGGCGGGCGTCGAGTTCATTGCTATGGAGACCCTATTGGGCGCCGGCGGCGCATAATTGAACCCAACGGGCGGGCTCTTGCCCGCCGAAAAGGTATTCAGGGATTTTTGAATCCGGGGAAACGGACACTTCATAGTGACTCTTGGGATTTACATTCACATCCCATTCTGCCAGTCCAGATGCAACTATTGCCATTTTATCAGCATGCCTTATTGCTGCGAAACCGCGGATCGGTATGTGCAGTCGCTGCTCAAAGAGTTGTCCTCCTCGATTGATCTCTGTTTGGACAAAGGTGAAATCAATTCGATTTATTTTGGCGGCGGAACCCCAAGTCTGCTTCCTACGGAGTACATTGCGGACATTCTGGACCACTGCCGGCGCCTGCTTCCGATTTCGGAGGATTGCGAAATTTCGTTGGAAGTAAATCCGGGAACGGCGTCGGCAGAAAACGCTTTTGCTCTGCGCCGGGCCGGCGTGAACCGGATTTCGCTTGGAGCCCAGTCTTTTAATGATCAGGAACTATCGTTGATTGGGCGGCTTCACACCGCCGATATCATTTCGAGTTCTCTGCTCGAGTTGCGTAAGGCTGGTTTCTGCAATATCAACCTGGATTTGATGCTGGGCTTGCCGGGTCAGACAGCCGAAACGTGGAGGAAGAATCTGGAAGCGTTAGAGCGCCTGACAATCCATCATGTCTCGGTTTATATGCTTGACCTTGACGACCAGTGCCCGCTATATGCGAGGGTGGCTTCCGGATCCGTCCGCATGCCGGATGAAGATCTGATTTCCGACCTGTACCTTGAAACGATCGAAGCGCTTTCCCGCTCCGGTTTTTCTCAGTATGAGATAAGCAATTTTGCAAAGCCCGGCTATGACTGCCGGCATAATTTGAAGTATTGGCAGCGTGAACCTGTTCA
>JBEKKY010000088.1:0-10958 GCA_050010475.1 Acidobacteriota bacterium
TAGGGCTGGTGGAAGGAATGGTTGCGCGCTTCCGGGCCGAGCTGGGCGCCGACATGAAAACGATCGGAACGGGAGCGCTGGTCGAGCTTATCGTCAAGGAAACGAAATGCATCGATATCGTAGAGCCCTGGCTGGCGCTCCAGGGATTGAAGATCATCTACGATTTAAATCATCGGTAAATAGGGACGCTGCATGATACCACCGCTCTGCGGGTGGAGTGCTCATTCAACCAAGGTGGGAATCCTGATAACTGCATTGAGGGAACGTCCCCATTTTCAACGGAGCCTTCCCGGCCTTACTTTACTTCGGTCTTCTCAGCCGCAGGCGCTTTGCTGACATGCTTCGGGCTGATGCGGTTCAATTGATTAAGAAGAATTTGGGCGTCCTTGGGAATAGGGTCTGCAGACCGGTAAAGCAGAACATTTCGCGGCTCCACCTGTTTCCCGTAAAGCACCTGATTGGCATCGTGATCCGGGCGGATGACTCCCCCCTTCAGGACCAATCCTCCAAATAGGCCCTTCGCACGGGAGTAGGCGAGGATTTTTGCGGACATCCATGCATCGGTCTCCGCGGCGGCCGTTCTGCCTACCGGACCGGCGGCGACAGACACATCTCCTCCCAGCGTAAATTTGCTGTTAAGCAGGCTTTCGAGACCAGAAACATTCATGATCACCAGGATAAGGTCAACCGATTGCACGCCGATTTGCAGTCCAAAACTTCCCCCTTCGAGCAGTAACATGGATGGAGCGCTCCATGGGCCGTCTCCCAAATCGGTTCTGCACGACATCAAACCTTTGCCATAGGCTGCCCCAAGAATAAAGCCTCCCTTTTTCAATCCCGGGATTACAGCCACGCAGGTGCATTTGTCGAGAAGGTCCTGCGGGATGCCTTTATCGGGCGCTTCGCTGATTTCTTTCAGCACGACTGCGGCGCGGACAACGCGGTCATTGACTTCGTTCGCGGCGATCAAAAGTGAAGGACCCAAAAGTCCAATTGCGACCAGAATCAGCAATTTCTTCACGGCGCCTCCTGGATGGCGGAATGTTGGTTTACAAAAATAGAGTATCACAGGAACGTGAATATCCCATGCAAAAGCCAAGACATTTCGAGGACCTTAATCTGTGAAACCCGGGGAATCCGTGGCGTTATTTCAGGACTAGGAAGCGGCGTGACAGTTCCTTTTTAGCCGCGACCTGAAGGAAAAAAACTCTGTGACGTTTTCACGCAACAACTGTGGGAAGGTTTTATCAAGGTAGGATCTTATTGAGACATAGCATTGATCGCAGGTATTGTTTTGCGTAAATTCGCGAACCATTCTGGCCTGTTCTTCGAGGCTGTAGCGCTTAAACTGCATGGAACAGGGCTGCAGGGCTCCGTCGCTGGTAACAACAAGCCAGCGCAGGCCGGCTCTACAGGACGGGGCGGCGCCGCTTTTGAAATACTGGCGCGTTGCCTCCAGTGTTGTTTCGTTATTGGTAATCCAATGAGACCGGTTCATTCGCTGTTTAATCTTCTCCAGCCCTCGATCCAGAATCTTGAGCTGCTCGTCCGTGGTCAGGAAATAATCCTGGCAGCCGGTACGTTTGGGCGAGTAGGCGCTGAAGTTGATATTCACTCCCCAATCGGCTGCTTTATCTGCAACTGCATTGATCTCATTGACATTGGCTGCCGTGATGCAGTTGTTCATAACGATGTCGTCGTACCCGAACGCAGCGACCTTCGGAACGAGGCTTTTTAAATGATGATAAAGTCCGGGCAGACCGCGGAAGTCATCGTGGCGCTCATCGGGGAAGTCGAGACTGATACAAAACTCATCAACTCCCGCCTGCCGCAGTTCGAGATACCGCTCCTTGGTCATGAGGGACCAGTTCGAAACCAGAATGATAAAAGGAACTCCGGAATCCGATTTGATGTTGCGGATCACTTGGCTCAAATCCTGGCGCATCAGCGGCTCTCCGCCGGATACCTGAACGACACAGGGCTGCAGCACTTCCATGTATCTTTTGTAATCAGACGGTTTTAAATCTTTTGACCTATCGCGGGGCCCGCCGTGATCGCAATGCTTGCAAAAGCAGGTGCAGGAATCGGTTACTTCAAAGGAGACGACGATGGGTCGCTGCGCCAGCCAATTCAAAGATCCTTGCGCGATAATCCGCACTGATTCTCGTAACGGCACTCGACGCATGAAAAATCTCCTCCTTAAGATTAACCAGCCAATTAACGCGCTGAGATCGTACCAGAATCCGATTTAAAAATGCAAGCTTGTAGAGAACGAAAGAGAATACAGTATTCAGAATTCACAAGTCGGAATGCAACCGATGCAACTCTATACCGCAAAATATAAGTTCTGATTTCTTTCCTGCATTATGCACTCTGCCGCTTTGCCTTCTGGCTTCTGCTCGTTTGACCCTGTAATGTTTTATAAAGAGAGGAATATCCAATGGACGCTAATTCTGAAACCGCGGTAACCGAAAAGGAAGAATCCAGACAGTTTTCCATCTCGCTGGATTCGGTTCAGAATCTCGAGCTGCGCGTGAAGTTTGATCAGACGAAGTTGGACGATCTGGTTGTTGATGAACCGGCTCCTCTAGGGGAGGGCAAGGGCTTAGATCCCGGACGACTTCTTGCAGCAGCGATTGGTGGGTGTCTGAGTGCAAGCTTCCTGTTTTGTGCGCAAAAACTTCGATTGAACATGAAAGGATTGCATGCCGACATCAAAGTAGCTCACGCGCGCAATGAGAAAGGACGATTGCGCATTGGAAAGATCGACGTCGAGATCCATCCGCGCCTCGAAGAACCTGACGATCAAAAGCTGCAACGATGCATCGACTTGTATGAGGACTTTTGCGTTGTTACTCAAAGCGTTCGAAAGGGTGTGGACATTTCAGTGAAGGTCAAAAAGTGATGGCTGAGGGCTCCAACCAAATTCCGGCGAGCGCGCGGACTTTCGGCCCCCATGAAAGCGAAGCCCGAGTCTGCAGGCAAGACGGATTAGCTCCCGGCAAAGCGTGGTATCCATGTTGATGATCCTGTTAATGGGAATTGTCGTTGGGGCATTGGGCGCGATGCTGGGTTTGGGGGGCGGAGTCCTGCTGATTCCGCTGCTGATCGGCCTATGGGGAGTTCCAATCAAGACGGCTATCGGCGCGAGCATCATTAGCGTGATTGCCACCTCAAGCGCAGCCGGAGCGGTGTATGTTGGACGCGGCCTTACGCACAGCCGCCTGGCCATGGTGCTTGAAATCGCGACAACGTCGGGAGCGTTGGCCGGTGGAATTACTGCGGTTCTGATCAGCCCGCAGCTGCTGACAGCTTTTTTCGGTCTTATCCTGATTTACGTGGCTTTCAGTATGCACAAGCTTCCTAAAGAAGACCGGACGCCATCCGCCACCGGGGTTCTGGACACCCGCTATATGGATCCACGTACAGGGAATGTCGTGACCTATGGCGTTCGTAATCTGAAGATGGGCATGGGGGCAAGTTTTCTTGCCGGAAATGTGTCTGGTCTACTGGGAATCGGCGGAGGAATCATCAAAGTGCCCATCATGAGTCTGGTGATGGGTGTTCCCCTGCGAGCTTCGATCGCAACCAGCAATTTTATGATCGGAATAACCGCGGCAACCAGCGCGATCATCTACTATGCTCGGGGTTACATCGATCCTACGATTGCCATTCCTACTTCTCTGGGAGTGCTTGCGGGCGCGCAACTCGGCACACGTTTGGGCGGAAAATTGAAGAGCCAAAGGCTGAAGCAGATTTTCCAGCTGCTGCTGCTGATTTTTGCCATCCAGATGTTCTATCAAGCGCTTCGAGGTTGATATGGCAGAAGAGAGGGGGAAGTCAGTTCGCAATTTTGAGAAAGGCAGCCAGTCCGGGAAGGATCGGAACGCTGCGGCCGATCCACCCTTGGCGACTGCGGCAGAAAATATTCCGAATTCCAAGCGGACGCACGACGAAGCGAATCCCAAAATCTTTCGGACCCTGCAAGGCGTTCCCGGAATCATCACGACACCCGAAATCGCTCCGGAAACCGAAGAGGAACTGAAAGCTCGCCGTGATCTCAATGAGGCCGTACACCGGATGCTTATCCTGGGGCTTGTCCTCAGCATCATCTGTTTATTCGCCGGGTTAGCTCTCAGTGCAGTGTCGCATCACCCTTTGCCGTCGAAGGTGTCGGGATTCTGGCAGGTTTTTGATGGATTGAGGAAGGCAAGTCCCGCGAGTTTTCTTGATTTGGGGATCCTGCTGCTGATTGCGACTCCGGTTCTGCGGGTTTTTGGCTCGCTGGTTGAATTTGCTGCGAAGCGAGACTGGCGCTATGTGTTCGTTACCTCGGTCGTGCTGACCATACTGGCGATCAGCGTAGTCTTCGGCAAGGGATAATAAAGCGAAACCGGCATCGTTTCCTTTTGCCAGGGTAAGGGCCCTGCTATTCCGTATTCCGATAGCAATCCCGATCGGGCTCCTAGCCTCATCTCTCCGGAACCTTCTCCCGAGATTTGGGTTCGGAACGCTGCCGCAATTTCGACGAACGTTCCCTTCGTTCACAATAGTCCTTCAATTCCAGCAGCACCGAATTCCATCCCTGATCAAAAGCAGCCAGCTCCTCATCGTCGGAAGCGGATTCATCCTTGTCCGTCATAACCAGTTCAGTCATGCCGGATTTGGACCGGATCTCATAACCTAAGGTATGGGTTGAAGTCTTTTCCTGCACACCTTTGCCATCGTCTACCCAAAGAAGCTCAAGCGCCGATCCAGGAACGATGCGAGTGACCACTGCGCGTCCCTTCTGGCCTGCTCTTCCGGTCTTCCAGGATGCGGAGAACTCTCCTCCCTCGATGGGATTGATGGATGCGCGATCACAAAACCAGTGCATCAACTCGCCGGATTCCGTCAATGCGCTATACACAACGGTGGTCGAGGCTTTGATCCATACCTTTTTAACGATCCTGCCACTTGAAAAACTACCTGCTCGCTTCCGAACTTCAGATTGGCTGTTTTTCACCAGTTCATTCCCCAAACTTACCGAGGATTTCAGCTAGTAATCTCACATAACTAACGAACCGGAGCACGGCTGCTCCGAAATGCAAAGTGTTTACAGGAGACAAAACGTATCCGTATCCCGGTCCAAAATCAAGGGGCTTGAGTTGTTCCAGAAAAACTACCCTTCGATTCACAAAACCCTCGAATCTTCGAGGCAGTGCCAGGTCATCCGGATTTGCGCTTTTGGGGTCGCATTGTTTCTTGGATAATATTTTTCAGTGTTGATTGACTGGCTTTATTTTTCAGATAGGGCTAAGGTATCACTGCGGCCAGAAACAAAAGAAATGTTTTGCAAACCCGAAACCACGCGGAACAGGTGAGTTATGCGAAAAAGAATAACGTTGGTGATCATCGTCGTTGCACTTTTTGTACTGTTTGGCGGCTTGTCTTTTGCTGTGGGGATGTACTTTGATTATCTCTGGTTTGCGGAGCTTGGGAAGACAGTTGTTTTTACGACTGCCTTATATGCGAAGAGCATGCTTGCTTCCGGACTTCTCCTGATAAGCTTTTTGTTTATCTTTCTGAATTTCGTGTATGCCAACCGCGGGCCCGGACTGATTCAAATCGGGATTCCTACACCGACCGGTCAGATTACGGCCTACACATTTTCGTCCAAGGTGGTGGACCGTTTGGCGGGATTGGCAGCGGTCGTTTTGGGATTGCTCGTTGCGCTGGGCGAAGCAAGCAACTGGGAAATCGTCTGGCGCTGGCTGCACCGTGTCGAATTTAAAACGAAGGATCCGGTGTTTTCCCGCGATGTGTCGTTTTATTTTTTCACGTTGCCCTTTGTGCAGGAGATCGTTCGGCTTGGGCTAATCCTGGGTTTCCTTGTGCTGATCGGTGCGGTGATCCTTTATTATTTCAAAGGTTCACTATCCTGGCGGAGGCTGCGGGATGCGGTCAGCAAAACTCGGGCGGGCGTCCATATCTCTCTGCTGGCGGCGCTGATATTTTTTCTGCTCTCCGTAAGCGCCTACCTGGACCGCTTTGATGTCCTGTTCGAGAACCACGAAATCTTCTCCGGCGCCAGTTACGCCGATCTGCATGCACGAATTCCCTTGCTGACGGTTCTTGCAATCGTCGCCTTTGTCGGAGGCTTGCTCTGGATTTTCAATGCTTTTGTTGCCGGAAACCGGGCCGGCATTGCTTCAGTGCTTTTGTACGTCGTGTTTATGGTCGTTGGGAATTTCTATCCGGCGCTGATGCAAAAATTTATTGTCTCGCCCAACGAGTTTGACAAAGAGAGTCCACAAATCAAAAACAATATTGAAGCGACGCTTAAAGCTTACGGGCTTTCGGATGTGGAAGACCGAAGCCTTTCGGGTGATAAGGCGCTCACACCGCAGGATATTCAAAACAATTCCGCCACGATTCACAGCATTCGGCTTTGGGATCACGAGCCGCTGCTGGATGCCTTAAAGCAAATCCAGGAAATTCGGACCTACTATGATTTCATCACGGTAGACAACGACCGCTATTATCTGAACAACGAGCTTCAACAGTTCATGTTGTCACCCCGCGAGCTGAATTCGGCCAGCCTTCCCGAACGGAATTGGATTAACGAACGCTTGAGTTATACGCATGGCTATGGAGTTGCGGTGGGACCGGTCAATCAAATGACTTCGGAGGGACTGCCGGAGCTTTGCGTGCAGAATATCCCGCCGATTGCCTCGTCCCCGGTTTTTGGAATCAAACGCCCGGAGATCTATTTCGGAGAACTGACCCAGGGATACGCGGTGGTCAAAAGCGGCCAGAAAGAATTCGATTATCCCTCCGGCGAGGCCAATGTGTATGCAACCTACCAGGGAACCGGCGGAGTCCCGGTGACTTCCTTTTTTAGAAAACTTCTATTCGCATTGTATTTCAGGGATGCCAATATCGTCCTCTCCCCATTGGTGACCTCCGAAAGCCGGTTTCTTTACGAGCGAGATGTCAAATCGCGAATGAGCCGGCTGGCTCCGTTTCTGTTGCTGGATCAAGATCCCTACATGGTGATATCCGGGGGACGACTGTTTTGGATTCAGGATGGGTATACCACTTCCGACCGATACCCATACTCCACTGAAACTAGAGGAGTGGGCAATTACATCCGCAATTCCGTAAAGATGGTTCTGGATGCTTATAACGGAAATGTGGACATGTATGTTGCAGATCCTTCTGATCCGATGATTCAGGTTTATCAAAGGATCTTCCCCGGTGTATTTCGCCCTCTCTCGGAAATTCCGCCCGATCTGCATCGCCACTTGAGGTATCCCGAGGATATCTTCCGGGTGCAAACATACATCTACGCCGTTTACCACATGACCACTCCCCAGGTTTTCTACAACAAGGAGGACCTGTGGCAGATACCGGTGATTGCCGGTGGCGGGGGAGAAAATCCGATGTCTCCCTACTACACGATCATGCGGTTGCCGCAGGAAAAAAAACAGGAGGAATTCATTCTAATGCTGCCTTTCACCCCGGGGAGAAAGGACAATCTTTCCGCATGGATGGTTGGGCGCAGCGATGGCGATAACTACGGCAAGTTGGTGGTCTATCGATTTCCGAAGCAGAAACTCGTGTACGGACCGCGACAAATCGTCGCACGTATCAATCAGGATGCGGAGATTTCAAGACAGATCTCCCTATGGGATCAACGCGGTTCCCAGGTCATCCAGGGAAATCTGCTCGTCATTCCAATTGAAGAAGCGCTTATCTATGTCCGGCCTTTATACATCCGATCCGAAAGCGGGAAAATTCCGGAATTGAAGCGGGTCGTTGTGGCTTACGAAAACCAGATCGCAATGGAAGAGACTTTGGAGGCTTCGATCGCGAAGATTTTCGGCGGCGCCATGCCTGAAAACAAAGGCTTTGCAGGGGCTGTTCCAGCGGGCGCAGCGCCGGCAACTCCGGTGCTGCAAGCGCCGAGCGGCGGTGCAAATCTCATGCAGGAAGCCGGGGCCGCCTACGACAGGGCCATGCAGGCACAGCGGCAAGGAGATTGGGCCAAGTATGGAGAGGAGATTAAAAAGTTAGGTGCTCTTCTTGAGAACCTAAACCGGAACACCGCCGGGGCGCAAAAAAAATAGGGGAGAGTGAGCAATGGCTGGCAACCAGTCCTTCGACATCACTACCGGGTGTGATCTGCAGGAAGTGGACAACGCGATCAATCAGGCGATGAAGGAGATCCGGCAACGCTACGATTTCAAGGGGCTCAATGTAAACATCGATTTCCGCAGGGACGAAAACAAGCTGGTCCTGCGTGCCCCAGACGAATTTAAGCTTCGGGCCATGTGGGACGTGGTTCTGGAAAAGATGGTCCGTCGGCAAGTTTCGCTAAAAAACCTGCAGCAGGGGAAGCCGTTGCCGGCGGCCGGCGGTTCGGTTATGCAGGAAGTGAATCTGCAGCAGGGAATACCGATTGAGACAGCGCGGGCTATCGTCAAATTCATCAAAGAGCTGAGGATCAAGAAAGTGCAGGGAGAGATCCAGGGTGATCAGGTGCGAGTGGTTTCGCCTTCGCGCGATGATCTGCAGGTGATCATGCATCGGATCAAGGAGACGGATTTCGGAGTTGATCTCAAGTTCGGCAATTATCGCAGCATCTAGCACGCACGGACTCTAAATCATTCTATGGAATCGAGGGCTTGATGGAAGTCGTGCAGCAAATCACGCCAGTCTTCAATTCCGACTGAGACCCGGACAAGCGAGTCATTGATTCCAAGCAATCGCTTATCTTCGTCACTCATTTCCGAGTGAGTAGTCGTTGCCGGGTGGCATACCAGCGTTTCCACCCCTCCGAGACTTACGGCATTTCTCGCGATCTGAAGATTTCGCAAAAAATTATAAGCAGCCGCTTTTCCTCCCTGCAGTTCAATTGAGAACAGCGCACCAGGAAACTGGCACTGGGCGTCCCGAATCCGGATTTGCTCGGGATCCTTAAAGAGGGTCGGGTAGTATACCCTTGCTACCTTATCGTGCGATGCCAGGCTTTCGGCAATTCGCTGAGCATTTTTGCTCTGCCTGTTCATCCGTAACGACACAGTGGGAAGTCGTCCATCCAGCATCCAACACTCATCTGCCTGGAGTATATTGCCCAGAATAGCCCGCATTCCATGCAGTTGGACAATCAGGTCGAGGTCGCGTGCAAGCACAATGCCACCCAGCAGGTCGCTAAAGCCCGAAAGGTGCTTTGTTGCCGAGTATACGACAAGGTCGGCATCGCGCATAAGCGGGTGCTGAAAGGCCGGTCCAAGAAAAGTATTATCCACGACAACGAGTGGAGAGTCCGGATGTCTCCTCGCCTGGGCTGCCGCGGCCCCGATATCCGTCATGGTTAAAACCGGGTTTGCGGGAGTTTCAATGAAAACCAAGCGCAGGTTTTGTGCGGACTCAATCGCTTTTGTCAGAGCGGAGGTATCCCCGGCAAGTACAGGAATTCCTTGAATGCCAAGAGGCTGTAAAATCTGATGTATTAAATGATAGGTTCCACCGTAAAGTGGCGTGGTATAAACAAAAGTACTTCCAGGATGACACAGCGTTAAGAATAGCGTGGAGATCGCAGCCATGCCGGAATTGAAAACAGCGGCCCCCTTTGCTCCGGGTTCAAGTGGCACTACTTGGTCCTCAAGAATTTCGGCATTTGGATGTGATAAACGTGCGTAAATCAAATCTACGCTCTCTCCCGGTTCGGGTTGTGACCGGCCCAAGGCAATGGAAAAAGAGCGCTCTGCAGATTCAGGCGAGGAGAAAACATAGGTGGAGGACCGGAACACTGCGGGCCGGGCGGAGCCTACCGAAAGACGCGGGTCGAAGCCCCTTGTAAGCACCGCTGTGCGAGGGCGAACAACATAGGGTGGTTTTTTTGTCTTCATGGATTCTCTCCGTAGGAACAAACAATAAGCGGGTAACCGGCGACAAGCGTTCAGAACAAAGATTCACTCGTCAGTTTTTTTCTGCTTTTTTGCTCCCCGCTTTCTTATTGTTTTCGAAACCAAAGTATCGCATCCATTCATCCACATTAACAGGCTCCTGCCGGTCATATTGCTCGGATCTCAGAACGCGTCTGGATTGCATTTTTTGGGTAAAATCGCTCCAGGTCAGCGCAATTGCGCCTTCATTGCGGCATTGGAATATGAGGTGGCGATCGTTCGTGACTACGGTTATTTCAGATGTGCAACGTATTTCCCGCAGCCGTCGAAGAATAGCATCATCCGCCGAAAGTGGGGCGCTATGGCGGATCGAGACTCCCGGAGGAGCTGGCGACCGGTCGGAGTCGTCTCCATCAAAAAAAACGAGAAACTTTCCTCCTCCAGACCGATGATAGGAGGTCAAAGCCGACAGAAATGCCTTACGAACTTGTGGGTCTGCTTTGGCAGCGGCAGCCGATTGGCCGATCAGATTATTTCCATCAAACCAATAGGGCATGCCGATAGTGTGCCATAATCGGATTGCAGGATACATACATTCCCCGTTCCGGGCTTCCGGTGGTTCGTTTCTCGTCGGCACCGCCGGGATCGATAATATGCAGAGCGTCCTAAATAAATGCGCATGTCGTTTAAGGCCCGAAGGGCCGCCAGTGTATAGCCCCGGACGTCAGGCCGGGGTAAAGGAGATATGACGAAATTGAGCGCTGAAGGCGCGGCACCATTGGCGCTTCACGTGCCGCACCTTCGGCGCTCTATCGCTTCGCGAACCTATCCCGGCCTGACGGCCGGGCCTATTGCCTTTCGGCCCTTGGGGCCTTACTGCCATATGAGCATTCATTTGTGACGCTCTGTATAGCGGGGAAAAAAGGCGATTGAGGGTTCGATTCCTCTAGGAGCCTGTCCGAGAATTGGAAGGGGCCGCGTTCCTGGCTTGGAAGGGGCAGATGCAAGGCGGCGCGACGCAGGCGATGTCGGTGCACATCGTCGAGGAGCGCCAACGAAGCAGAT
>JBEKKY010000089.1:0-10855 GCA_050010475.1 Acidobacteriota bacterium
GTGCCGAAGGGGGGGGTCGAACCCCCATGGTACCAAGTACCGCGGGATTTTGAGTCCCGTGCGTCTGCCAGTTCCGCCACTTCGGCTTGCGGTCGCAAATAGTAGCCCATGCACTCACTCCGAGTCAATTGCCCGTCGTCTGCAACCTATCGTGAAGTTTTGTCCGACCTCAACCGAAAAGAAAAGCGAGGTGGCATTCGTCCGCGCCACCCACCACAATGGATGGCCACACAAATGGGGATCGCCCAGATAGTACTGAATTTCGGCGAAGGCAACACTTTGCCTTTTGTTTTTAGAGACCAGAGCATCGGAGACAAAGGCGTCATCCAGCAAATATTTGTCAACCGGGATTATGATCTCACGCGACTGGTCCGATTCAAGGATATCGTCTCCGAATACCAGCGCATCCTCGATGCCGGGAAAAAGCCTCTGATCATCGATTGCGGCGCAAACATCGGCGCCTCGCCTATCTGGTTCGCCACGTCATTTCCAAAGGCCCAGGTGTTCGCTATTGAACCTGAGGAGCATAATTACGAGATTCTCCAGCTAAACTGCCGAACATACCCCAACATTAAATGCAAAAAAGCGGCAATATCGTGTTTTGACGAAACCGCCTATGTTGAAGACCCCGGACGAGGGGATTGGGGATTTCAGACAACCTGCAAGCCGGAACCAGGCAAAGCCTCCGTTCCCGCCTATTCCATTGAATCCATAGAAAAGCAGTATCCCGGAACTGAACTCCTCCTCGTAAAAATCGACATTGAAGGGGGTGAGTGTCACCTGTTTGAGAACAACCTTGCCTGGATTGAGCGGGCGATGGTCATCATCATTGAACTGCACGACTGGATGCTGCCGGGCACCGCCAACTCGCAAAACTGCCTCAAAGCCCTTTCCGGTACCAACCGGGACTTCGTTTTCTACGGAGAAAACGTTTTCTCCATTCGCAATTGATCGTTCCAACGGAATCAAAATCAAAGCGGTTGCGGTACCTTGGCTTCATCACCCCGCTTCCATAATTGGAAGCGGCCGCTGAGCCAAGACTGATTTTGACCGCAGATTTGCGCTGATTTACGAGGGCAGACCGGGAAGCAGGCTCGCTAGCCTTTGATCATGACCGCCTTTTCTGGTATAATAACAGTTTCCCGGAGGAACTATGGATTTTCGCATAGGTGAAAAAGTGGTCTACCCCAACCACGGGGTGGGCATCATTGAGGAGGTTAGCCGCCGATCTGTCAATGGAATACCCGAAGAATTTTACATGCTCCGCATCCATTCCAATTCATCCCTTGTCATGGTACCCACTACCAACGTCAAGAGTGTCGGGTTGCGCAGAATTATAAAAAAGGCTGACGTGGATGGCTTGTTCAAGCTGCTCCACGAAGATTTTTATGAGCCTGAGGCAGACTGGAAAGGCCGATATAAAGACCATTCCGAAAAAATGCGTACCGGCTCCATTTTTCAGGTCGCCGAGGTCCTGAAAAACCTTGTCTATCTGAGTTACCGGAAAAGCCTTTCCTTCCGGGAAAAAAGAATGCTGGACCGCGCCAAGCAGCTCATCATCAGTGAAGTAGCAACCGTTCGCGGCTTGAATGAGAAGGCCGTCGAGGATCAGATAGACCGTGTGTTGTCCGAGGCATATTCCCGCTCGGCAAAAACTTCTGCCTAAATCAGAAGTCCCTGAATTCTGATTCCTGACTTCTGAATTCTAATCCGTCGCCGTTATTTTAAATGCTTCCCGTGCCGCATTAACTGTCGACCGGATATCACTCCGCGTGTGCGCCAGAGAAACGAAACAGGTCTCAAACTGCGATGGCGGGAAATAAACGCCCTGTTGCAGCATCGAATGAAAAAATTTGCCGTAGCGGGTGGTATCGCTTGTTTTAGCCGTTTGAAAATTCGTGACCGGAGATGAGGTGAAGAAAACGGTAAACATCGACCCGATGCGGTTGATCTGCACGGGAACCCCGGCCTGTTCCGCGGCTCTTTGTAGCCCGGCCACCAGTTCCGCGGTCATGCTTTCGAGCTTCCTGTAACTGCCGGCCTGCTTCAAAGCCTTCAACGCAGCAATACCCGCAGCAACGGCCAGGGGATTTCCCGAAAGTGTGCCGGCCTGGTACACCGAACCTTCCGGAGCCACCCACTTCATGATTTCGTGGTGCCCACCATAGGCTCCGACAGGAAGGCCGCCCCCGATAATCTTTCCTAAACAGGTTAGATCGGGCTTTATGTTCAAAAGCTCCTGCGCTCCTCCGTAGGAAAGCCGGAATCCGGTTATCACCTCATCAAAAATCAGGAGCGCTCCATGCTCGCGGGTCAGCTTGCGCAGCCGCTGCAGAAATCCCCGCGTCGGCAGCACGGTCCCCATATTTCCTGCAACCGGTTCAACGATGACAGCCGCGACTTCCGCACGGTTCAGCTCAAGCGCCTGTTGGACCATCTCAGGGTTGTTGTACGGAACCGAGAGGGTGGAACTGCAGTCCTGCGCCTGAACGCCGGCGCTGTCGGGCAAGCCGAGAGTAGCAACACCCGATCCGGCCTTGACGAGCAAACTGTCCACATGCCCGTGATAGCACCCATCAAACTTGATGATCTTGCTGCGCCCGGTAAACGCGCGCACCAGGCGGATGGCGCTCATGGTCGCCTCCGTGCCGGAATTCACCAGCCGCACTTTCTCGATAGACGGGACGGCATTCGCGATCATTTCAGCAAGGATCACTTCGTTTTCCGTCGAGGCGCCGAAACTGGTGCCCAGCGAAATCTGACTGCGCAGAGCGGACTGCACTTTTGCAGGGCAGTGGCCGAGGATCAGGGGTCCCCAGGAACCCAGGTAATCGATATAGGACACACCGTCCACATCGGTCATATGGCTCCCCTTCCCTGACCTGATAAATCGAGGCTCTCCTCCTACACTTCGAAAGGCTCGCACCGGACTGTTGACCCCGCCGGGTATTCGCTTTTGAGCGCGTGAAAATAGGATCTTTGATCTTCGGTTCACGGACAACTCCTGTGTGTATTGACGATTGACGATTTACAATTGACGATTAAAAGACCGGAGGGTTTTTCAATCGTCAATTATAAATCGTCAATTCACAAAATTCGGGCCGCTTCTTTGGCAAAGTACGTGAAAATGATGTCCGCACCGGCGCGCCGGATCCCGATCAGGGATTCCATCATAGTGCGAGGAAGGTCCAGCCATCCTAATCGTCCCGCAGCCATGAGGGCGGAATACTCTCCGCTTACCTGATAAGCGGCCAAAGGATGAGGATAGCGATCCCGAATCATCCTGATCACGTCCAGGTATGGACCGGCAGGTTTTACCATCAGTATATCGGCGCCCTCTTCAATATCGAGATCAACCTCTTTCAAAGCTTCACGGGCATTCGCGGGATCCATCTGGTGACTGCGCCGGTCTCCGAAGGCAGGCGTGGATTCCGCCGCCTCCCGAAAAGGCCCGTAATACCCGGAAGCATATTTCACCGCGTAGGAGAGGATCGGGATGTTCTCAAGGCCGTTCTTGTCCAGGAGTTTTCGGATAGCTCCCACCCGCCCGTCCATCATATCGGAGGGAGCGACGACATCGGCGCCCGCTTTGGCGTGAGAGAGCGCCGTTAAAGCCAGTAATTCGAGGCTCTCGTCGTTGCAAATCTCATCGCCCGAAACGATGCCGCAATGCCCATTTGCCGTGTACTCGCAGAGGCAGACATCGGTAATCAACAAGATGCCCGGGACGGAACTCTTCAGGGCACGCAGAGCCTCTTGAACGACTCCGTGCTCATCGTAAGCGCCGGTTGCCCGGTCGTCCTTTTTGTCGGGGATTCCGAACAGGATGATTCCGCCGATGCCCAGTGATTTCACCAAACAAACTTCTTCCACCAGCATGTCTGCAGACCATTGATAATTGCCCGGCATCGAGGGAATTTCCCTTTTCACTCCGGTTCCAGGGCATACAAACAACGGGTAAACGAACTGTTCAGGCGAAAGACGTGTTTCGCGGACCATATTTCGAATTATTTCGTTCATGCGAAGCCGTCTTGGACGAGTTGTCGGAAAAGTCATACCCCTCCTTTCCCCAGGGCTGAGGTGAAAGCAGAAAATTATAGCACAGTAACTCCTCGGGACTTGGAGCCTTTGAGTCTTGGAGTTAAACTCGAAGGCTTAAGAGCTCAAAGAAAGCAAAAGAAAATGCAGAAGAACCTGGAAGTCCGGGTCAGAAAAACCATTCGGGAGTATCGTATGCTCGCCGGCGGGGAGCATGTGCTTGTCGCCGTCTCTGGAGGCGCCGATTCCACGGCACTTTTGCTTTGCCTGCACGAACTGGTCCCTGATTTTCACCTGACCCTTACGGTGGCTCACCTGAATCACCGGATCCGCGGATCTGAAGGGGATGCGGATGAGGATTTCGTCAGAAAACTGAGCGCAAGCCTCGGGCTTTCTTACATCTCCGAAACCATCGACGTCAAACAACTGGCAAGCGCGGAAAAGCAAAACCTTGAAGAACTTGCGCGCCGGGTGCGCTATGATTTTTTCATCCGTGCTGCGCACAAGGCTGGGGCGCAGAAGATTGCAGTCGGGCACAACCTGAACGACCAGGCTGAAACGGCCCTTTTCCGTTTTATCCGAGGCAGCGGCGTTGAGGGACTTTCCTCAATTCACCCGGTCGTAGCCGGAGGCATTATCCGGCCTTTGCTGGATTGTCCCCGCGATTCCATCCTTCATTATTTGAAGCGGATGGGCGCGCAGTATCGTGAAGATTCGACCAATACAGATCTCCGGCACGCCCGGAACCGAATCCGGCGGGAACTGCTCCCTTATCTGGAAACGCACTTCAACCCGCAATTGATTGCCACCCTTGCGCGCGAAGCCCGGCTTGCCCGTGAAACATGGTCTTTCATGGAATCCCAGGCAAAAAAATCCTTCCAGGAAATTCAATTGCGTGCGGACGACGCCTTGTCAATACCGGTGGAAAGCCTTTTGAAGATGCATCCGACCCTGCAAAAGCAGGTGCTGAGGCAAGCGGTGAAAGAATGTCTGACGTCTCTGCGTGGAATTACTGCTGCTCATATCGAAACCGTTCTTTCGCTTTGCACGGAACAAAGCGGAGCTGCTGTTCAGCTTCCACAGGGATCAATCGCGATGAGGCAGTTTGACGACATTGTTTTCCTGAGACATCCGCTTCCGCCGGCCCCCGCATTCAGTTACCAACTAAATATCCCGGGCCGATGTTTTGTCCCTGAAATCGGGGCAGAGTTTGTTTCAGAGATCTGCGGTGCTCCGGACTTGCAGACGATGAGGGAAAGCCGCTCGAGGCAGCCGTTTCTCAACAGGTCCGTGCTGCCGACGATTCTCACGATCCGTTCGCGAATGCCCGGGGATCGATATGGCGGGGAAGGTCACCGCAAAGTAAAAAAGATGTTGATCGGGAGCAGAATTCCGCGGACCCAACGATCGGTTTTGCCGATGATTGTTGCTGGGACGGATGTTATCTGGATCCCCGGCTTCAGGCCTGCACGCGCCTATGAAGCACTACCTGGTTCCCAAGGTTGCGTGGTTATCACAATGAAAAAGTCAGGAGCCGGAAGCCATGAGCCGGGATGAAAAGCGAGGTCCCTTCCGGCTCCTGGCTTCCGAATTCCGGCTTCCTGGTGCATTTTTTTGAAACCTGCGGCTCTCAAAAACTGTCTATAGTCCTTGCGGTGGCGAGATAGCCATCCGCGTCTTATAGATCTGATGTGCGTTTCCGAAGAAGAATCTCGTTGTAGGAAAAAATTGGAGGGCTCTGGTATAATTGAATTTGCGGACTTTGAAGAGCCGGTCTTTTGGCTTGGCCGGCCCTTTCCAGGTTTCCATTGGAGGTTTCTTATTTGAGCACCAATCTGAAGAACATACTGGTTTGGCTGGCAATCGTGGTGACGCTGGTCCTGCTATGGCAATTGTTTTACAGCATCCGTGACGTCAACGTCGAAGATAAGGATTTCACTTCCTTTTATCAGGACCTGACGGCGAAGAAGATTAAATCAGCCAAGATAATGGACCAGGATCTGGAGTGGGATGATTTTTCCGGCAAGAAATTCAAAACCACCATCCCGACCGAGGGTAGCTACGATATTGGCAAGGAATTAAAGGATAACGGCGCCACAGTCAAATATGAGAAATCTTCCAATTCCTCAATCCTGTCCATTTTCCTGTCCTCATGGCTGCCACTTATTCTTCTGATCGGATTCTGGATTTTTCTGATGCGGCAGATGCAAAGCGGAGGCAACAAGGCGCTGTCATTCGGCAAGAGCCGGGCACGGCTGTTGTCAAGCCAGCAGAAGAAGGTAACATTTAAAGACGTTGCCGGAGTCGAAGAGGCCAAAGAGGAACTGACGGAAATCATCGAATTCCTCAAGGAACCTCAGAAGTTTCAGAAACTGGGAGGTCGGATCCCCAAGGGGGTTCTTCTCATGGGTCCTCCGGGAACCGGCAAAACCCTTCTTGCCCGTGCCATCGCCGGCGAGGCCAACGTCCCATTCTTTTCCATCAGCGGTTCGGATTTCGTGGAAATGTTCGTTGGCGTCGGGGCCAGCCGCGTTCGTGACTTGTTCGAGCAGGGAAAGAAGAACGCTCCCTGTATCATCTTTATTGATGAAATCGACGCTGTAGGACGCCACCGGGGTGCGGGTCTGGGAGGCGGACACGACGAGCGGGAGCAAACCCTGAACCAGCTGCTCGTCGAAATGGATGGATTCGAATCCAACGACGGAGTGATTTTAATCGCTGCCAGCAACCGGCCCGACGTGCTGGATCCTGCTCTGTTGCGGCCTGGACGATTCGACCGGCAGGTCGTGGTACCCCTGCCGGATATCCGGGGGCGGGAAGGAATCCTCAAAGTACACACGCGGAAGATCCCGATTGCGGATGACGTTAACATTTCCGTTATTGCACGGGGCACCCCTGGATTCTCAGGAGCCTCGCTGGCGAATCTGGTGAACGAAGCTGCCTTGAATGCCGCGCGGTACAACCGGAAGGTTGTCGTGATGAGCGATTTCGAAGGGGCCAAGGACAAAGTTCTGATGGGGAAAGAACGCAAGTCCATGGTTATCACCGAAAGTGACAAAAAGGTCACGGCCTTTCACGAGGCGGGGCACGCCTTGGTTGCATTCATGTTGCCGGGAAGCGATCCGCTGCATAAGGTGACCATTATTCCACGCGGAATGGCGCTTGGTCTGACTCAACAGCTTCCGGAAACCGACAAGCACAATTACACGAAAGAATTTGTGGAAGGGCAGATCGCGATCCTGATGGGCGGACGTTGCGCCGAAATGATGATTCTAAACCAGGAAACCACCGGGGCAGCCAACGATATAGAAGTCGCTACCGAACGAGCGCGCAAGATGGTGACGGAGTGGGGAATGAGCCCGGCAATGGGTCCGCTCACGTTTGGGAAGAAAGAAGAACAGATTTTTCTCGGCCGGGAAATTTCCCAGCATCGCGATTACAGCGAGGATACCGCGATCCGGATTGACCACGAGGTAAAACGGATAGTGGAAGAGGGATATGCGCGTGCGTGGAAAACGCTGGAGGAGAACAAGGAAAGCCTGGTCCGCCTCGCGGAAGCTCTTCTCGAATACGAGACCCTCGACAGCTGCGAAATCGAAGCGATCATCAAAGGACAGCCTTTGAAACCCAGGGTGGTGGCAAGCCCGGACACAGATTCCGAGGGAAAGCCCGTGCGGGAAAAAACTCCCGCCCACGCTCCTTTGCCGCAGCTCATAAATCCGAAGGGCAAACCCGCCCCCGCTTAATCCACGCTAGTTCGTAATTCGTTTCATGTGCGGACGGCTCTTGAGAGCCGTCCGACCGAAGGTGTATTACGACCAGAATCCGGACGGGTCTGGAGACCCGTCCGCACATGAGAAACCGAGTCCTTATGACCGAACCATCCTCCCGAAAAAAGTTCACACTACGGGCCAGAGACCGGGCCTTGGAACTCGGTGAGCGGACGCTGTTGATGGGAATTCTCAACGTTACCCCTGATTCCTTCTCGGACAAAGGTCTTTACTTGGAACTCAAAGCGGCCGTAGACCGCGCCTGGCAGATTGCAGACGAGGGAGCAGATATCCTGGACATCGGCGGAGAGTCGACACGTCCCGGATCACTCGGTGTCAGGCCAGAGGAGGAGTTAAGGCGTATCCTTCCGATCCTTGAATCCTTGGACTCGGGCCCGAGATATCCAATTCCGATTTCCGTGGATACATCGAAAGCGGAAGTTGCCAAGGCTTCGTTCGAAAGAGGCGCCTCAATCATTAACGATATCGCGTCGCTGCAGAAAGATCCGGGAATCGGCTTTGAAGCGGCGAAGTGTGGCGCTGCTCTGATTTTGATGCACATGCGGGGCGAGCCAAAAAATATGCAAGCCATCCCCCCGAGCGACGACATCCTACGCGACATTGATATATGGGCTCAAGAAGCGGTTGCGCGCGCTCAAAGCTCTGGTGTATCCTCCGATAAGATAGTGTTGGACCCGGGCATTGGGTTTGGAAAAACTGCGGCTCAGAATTTTGAGATCCTTCGCAACCTGGATCGTTTGGCTGTCGTCGGATTCCCTATTCTGGTGGGAACATCTCGAAAATCGTTCATCGGTTCTATCATCAAAAAACCTGCCAGTGAGCTGGTTTTGGGAACTGGCGCCACCGTGGCTGCATCTATTCTATATGGGGCGCACATAGTGCGCGTTCATGACGTTGCTGCAATGCGAGAAGTTGCGGACGTCACCGATGCTATCGTCAAAGCAGGAAAATAAAACGGTGACAGCCACCGATGTCCCCTTCATATCCTCAGGCCATGGGGACATCGGTGGCTGTCACCAGGATTCCCCATGGATTCAATGCTGGCATTCTTCCGTTTCACTCCATTTACGATTCGGGATCTCATCGATATCGCGCTGGTTGCCTTCATCATTTATCGTGCTCTGCTGTTGATGCGGGGCACGCGCGGCACCCAGATGACCTTTGGAATCATAATGCTCCTGCTGTTTTACTGGATCACGCGCTTTTACCGGCTAGCCTCGGTCCAGTGGCTCCTCTCGAATCTTCTCACCTACATTGTATTTGCCATCATCGTTTTGTATCAGAACGAAATCCGGCGGGGTCTGGCGGGAATTGGGAAGACCTCCGTCTGGGGGCATCACCGCCGCAGAAACAATGACGGGTTTGAGGAAATCATTTTGGCGGCTACTACGCTGGCCTCAAAAAAGATTGGGGCGCTGGTGGTAATCGAGCGCGACATTGGATTAAGGAACTATGTCGAGAGCGGAATCGCATTGGATGCCATGCTCACCTACGATCTCCTGGTGACAATTTTCAGCCCGAACACTCCATTGCACGATGGCGCCGTGATCGTGCAGCATAATCGGATCGTCGCCGCCGGATGTTTTTTGCCTCTGACTCTGGATCCGTACTTGAGCAAGGAATTGGGCACGCGGCACCGTGCGGCGATTGGCGTTACGGAAGAAACCGACGCAGTCGCGATCATCGTATCCGAAGAGACCGGCACGATTTCGTTGGCGTTCGGGGGAAAGATCACCCGCGATCTGGATGGCACCGCTCTCAGAAGTGCCCTTCAAAACGCAATTGAAGGACGCTCGCTCGCACACGTATTCCATTTTGAAGGTCAGCGCCGGGGAACCGTATGAAGCGGTTCATCAAAGAATATGTCCTGGAAAACTGGAGCCTGAAAGCGACGGCCGTTTTGCTCTCATTGATTATCTGGTTATTCGTCCGAGGGGAGCCCGGTCCGGAGAGAGTCGTCTCGGTTCCGCTGGAGGTGCAGGTCCCTCGTCAAATGGAGATAACCCATGAGCGCCCGACGTCCGTCGAGGTGACGATGCGGGGAGCGGCTTTTTCAAGCATGTGGTTCAGTCAGCCGCTTCCGACCTGTGTCGTTGATCTGCAGGGAGCGAACGAGGGAGAGCATGTCATTACTCTGACTCCGGAAAACGTAAAGACTTCCAAGGGATCCGGTATTGAAGTTCTGCAGGTGAATCCTGCAAGGGTGACCCTAGTCCTGGAGCAGACGGCATCGAAGGAAGTGCCCATCGTCGTCCCCGTTCGCGGGGAACCGGCCAGCGGCTTCGACGTTTACGGCAGGTTTTCAAAGCCCCCCACCATTGTCATCACAGGCCCGCGCTCTCGCATCGAGCCTGTTCGCGAAATACCTGCTGAGGCGGTCTCGATATCCGGTCAAAAGCAGCCTGTTCGGTTTTTTGTGGCGCTGAATATCAAGGACAACGCGATCCGTACACCGCTCAACAATCCGGTTCAAGTCGACATCCAGATCGGCCCGCGCCGGAAGTTGTTCACGGTAGCACAAATTCCGGTAGCCACGGACGATCCCACTTACGTGACCTCTCCGAAACAGATCGCAGTTCAGGTTTTGGCCCCGGCCGATTCGGCCGCGAAACTTGCGCCTGCGGACTTCAGCGCATTCGTTTCGACAAAAAATCTGAATGCTGCGCCGCCGGTCAAAACAAAACCACAGGTCGGGATCGTGAATAACAAGCTGAGCGGTGACGTGATTATCAAGGATGTTTACCCGTCTGAAGTAGTGATCCGCAAGGACAAAAAAAGATAAAACAACGCCACGGATTTCACGAATTACACGGATTTTAATCTGTGGAATCCGTGGCGTTTTTTCAGAATGGTCCAATGAAACGGAAAATCCGGAGCCCGGATTCCCCGTCGGCCAGAAATACAAGGTAGCTGCCATCCGGCTGGCGTTGGGTCTTGACAGCAGAGCTAGGCGGCTTCAAACTAAAAACTCTGTGAAGACATTTTATGGCAAACATGGGCATGGATTCCATTGTTCCAAATCGATC
>JBEKKY010000090.1:0-10802 GCA_050010475.1 Acidobacteriota bacterium
CCCGTATTTCAATTTCTTGTATTTTCCTTGGCCGCTCTCATCCTCGGTTGAGTTATATTAGCCCATCAAAACTCTAACCGATTTGAATTGGGGGCAATTAGAATGAAAACAAAATCTCTCAGCACGCTTATTGCAGTAATTGGATTGATTGCCTTTTTGGGAACTCCCGTGCAGGCCCAACAATGCGACCGGCAGTGTCTTGAAAAGATGATGAAAGATTATGTGGCGGCCATGGTCAAGCACGATCCCACGGGCCTTCCGTTCGCAAGCGACGTAAAATTCACTGAGAACACGGCCAAAACAATTGAAGTCCTGCCGATAGGCAAAGGGCTGTGGCAAACCGCATCGGCCGGCCCAACCACCTACCAGATCTATGCCGCCGACCCGGTGGAACACGCGGCCGCATGCCTCGTGGTAATGAAGGAAAGCGGCAAGGATATCTACCTTGGAGCACGAATCAAGCTGAACGACGATAACAAGATCAGCGAAGCGGAACATATTGTGGTCCGAAGCGGCCTAACCGAGGCCATGGTCCGAAACGGCACAAAGGAGGAAACTCTTAAGACAACTCTTAAGACACCGCGGCCAGGCTTCCTGGAGGATGTACCTCCCGCCGAGCGGATGAAACACTGGGATCTGGTGGGAATAGGGCTTGCCTATTACGACGCGCTCACCGGAGAGGACGGCACGCTGGCGCCATTCGGCAAAACTTGCGAACGCCACGAGAACGGGATGATCACAGCAACGAGTGAGCCGAGACCCAAAGACCAAGCAATTCCCGGCGTGAAACTTGATCCTGCGATGGCAAAATTTCCAAGAGATTGCGAGGGACAACTCAGCACCGGCACTTTCGCTTACATAACCGAGATCAAGCCGCGCCGCCTTGTGGTTGCGGATGTTCAGAAGGGCATCGCCGTCGGATTCTCGATGTTCTACCATGCCGCCGAGCTGAAGGAGATGCCGATCAAAGGAGTGCCAGGAGTAACTAAAATAAAAGCCTTCGACCAGAAATTCAATCTGCCCGCAGTCCATTTCTTCAAAATCAGAAAAGGGCAAATCTACGAAATCGAAGCGAACGGCGTCTCGATGCCTTACGGCGTCTCATCCGACTGGGAATAGAGCAATACGAACCGGTTGAAAAAACGGGGACGGCCACGTGACTGTCCCCGTTTTCCTTTAATCGGTTTCGCTATCGATATGGTAACGGCAATCGGTATCGGCATTGAAAAGCCGATTACGATAGCGAGTGCGATCCCGATACCGATTCCGATTCCGATTTTGGAGGCAATATGCCACGAGCTCGCAGAATTCTAGCAATCACTTTAGCATTCTTTGCCGCCATCCCGTTTGGAGCTGCACAAACACCCTGGGCAGGCCTGAAGGAACCGCCAACAGGACTC
The DNA here is from genome assembly GCA_050010475.1 of Acidobacteriota bacterium. Taxonomy (GTDB): domain Bacteria; phylum Acidobacteriota; class UBA6911; order UBA6911; family UBA6911; genus UBA6911. The sequence goes on from JBEKKY010000090.1 coordinate 1,401, forward strand.
ATACCCGCCGGGGATGTTCTGTCCTGCGGTCATCTCGGCCGGCAGGTGGGAAACGTGGAGCTGATTCTCCATTTTTACCACGATCTTGTGGGCCTGAAGCTCCTCGGGCCACGCGAACAGCCTAGACCTTTCGGTTCGAAAGATACCAATCCCGCTCTGCTGGAATTCGCACAGCTTGGTCAGGGCGTGCCTAATCCTATGGATGCGAGGAATCGCGCCGTTCTGCTTCCCATTCCGGGAACTGCCGCAAAGAGCTCGAATGAAATGACGGTTGAGGCAATTGAAATCAAGAATATTGCTTCCAAGCCCTATCAACCGTCCATGAAGGACCCGGGCTCCTCCCGCCTGGTTCTCATGGTGCGCGAGCTGGACAAGACTCTCTCTGATCTCAAGAACGAGCTTGTACCGGTAATTACGGCTGGCGGAAATCCTGTAGTCCTGCCCAGCCATCCGGGAATTGCCGGTAGAATCCGCGCTGTGCTCGTGCGCGACCCGGACGGCTACCCTGTGGAACTGATGGAGATTACCCCGGCGCCGCCATCCGCGGCCCCAGCCGAAAGCAAAGTTCTCGGAGCCAGGGTCGTGCTGGTGGTAGAAAACCTGGAGACGACTTGTCGCTGGTTCCAAGGCCTGGTTGGTCCCGACCTTCAATTCTGGGCAAGTCCATCGACGATCGACGACAAAGCTTATCAAGACCTGACGGGCGTTTCCGGTCCGTTTGAGATGGCGATGGCCGTGATTCCAGGAGCACCGGTGGCAATTGAATTTATTCAATACAAGAACAATACGAAGAGTGTTGTGCGGCCGCATTTCCAGGATCCGGGCGCAGCCCACTTATTGTTCATGGCAAGAGATGTCGATGTTATCATGCCGCGAATTCGGGCAGCAAAAGCTCAGATCCTGAGCAAGACTGATGGCCCGGTGTTCATTGGACCTGTAACCCGCTCGTTGTTCGTTACCGATCCCGATGGATTCTGGGCGGAGTTCATGGACAACAACGTAAAGAGAAGGCCTTGAGGAATTCTTGCGCTTTCCCGGCGAGGGCCGATCTTTGAGGTTGCCTCGCAACTCCGTTAATAGGAGAAAGCAAAACCCAAAGGTTCCGATTCGTCTTTTTATCCGAGTTTTGAGACAGCCGCTGGAGGCCCACCCCACAGGTTTGACCGCCGGATTTTTCATTAAATTTCGCAGACGACCAAAGTTTTTTGATCCCGTGCCGATAAGCATATTGCACAATGAGATTTGGAGAGAGACTCGTGTCAAAGCCCGTTGCCTTGCTCGACCGTGTCATGAGGCTGATCGAATCCGGAGGTTTGATCCTGCCTATTTATGATCCGATTGCCATGAAACTGCAGGAGGTGATCGCCAAAAAAAGTGAAGACGTGGTCGAAATAGAAAGCTTGATTATGAGTGACCAGGTGATGGCAGCCGAAGTCCTGAGAGCAGCAAACTCTCCTTTTTACTGTGGACTTTCCCCCGTAAAAACGATCCGGACGGCAATTGTGCGGCTTGGAACACAACAGATGAGGCGGCTGGTGATTCTCGTCTCAGAGCGAAATAAGTACAGAGCCCAGAGTCCGGATTTGCAGCATCTGTTGCTTGATCTATGGCGGCACGCAAGCACGACCGCACTGGCTGCCCAATGGCTTTCCAAGCGGCTCCGATTCACCGGTATTGAGGAAATATGTTTCATTGGCGGCCTTCTTCATGATATTGGGAAACTTATTATCCTGCGGGCTATGGATCAGATCACAAAGTCTGATGGCGGTAAACTTCTCGTGCCCAAGGAAGTTCTTATCACATTTCTTATGGAAGCGCATTGTCAACTGGGTCACAAGCTCCTGCAGAAATGGAATGTTCCGGAGGTCTATTGCCAGATTGCCCGTGACCACCATTCCGCCAACCTTTCTTCGGAAGACCTTCCGCTGGTCATTGTTTCCCTGGCCAATAATGGAAGTCGAAAACTTGGTCTCGGACTTGACCCGAAACCCTGGCTGCAATTGACATCCACGCCCGAGGCCGCTCTGCTCGACGTCAGTGACACGCTTCTTGCCGAACTGGAATCGATGCTTCAAGACCACCTCTCCTTCGCAGCCTAAACCCGATTCCGATAATATCCGCTGAACGGCGCCCTAAATAATCGGATACCTGCCCGCAACTTCCCAAACTAAAGTGCCTTGAGATTAGAGCGATAAGAACGGATATGGATATTTTGCAGACGGACAGGTCCTTTCCGGGATCCGCGCAAAGTTCCTATGAGGGGGATTGCGGCATGCATGCACAGCCGGCCAGTGTTTCGTTCATAAAAGGAAAATTCGCGCCTATTCTGCTGTCCTTTGCGATTCTTTCTGTCCCGGGCAAAGGGGCACAATCCTCTCCGGACCTTAAGCGCCTTGATTTGCAGCAATGCATCAAGATCGCGCTCCAAAACAATAATCGAAGCCGAGTTTTGATCTGCTCAAATTGCAGGAGCAGCAGAAAGCAAGTCTCGCCGCTTGCCAGTCAGCCAAAGAAAACCGTGAGCTCAATGTGCGGGCTTACCAAGATGAGCTGGTGGAAACCAAAGAGGTGATCGAGGCACAAATAATGGAGGCGCTTCTTGCCGGGCAATATCAAAAGGTCTTATACGACCATATGGAAGCGCAGGCGCGTCTGGAGTTTTTGGTCGGCGCCGGCAAGACCACGCCTGATTAGAAAAAGGAAAATGTTCCGGTCCGAGCCACAATTGCAGGCTCGCTCCAACTTCCCTGATGACACTGGAAAACTAAAATGAGCGCGCCACCGATACTTCAACAACTGGCAAAGTCCAGATTGCTCGCCTTTCTCCGACGCACGAGCATCCTGTTGCGCGCCATCAAGCTTTCCTGGGCGGTCAGTGTCATTACCGTTATCCTGTTTGCTTTTTCGATCATTCCTCTGCAGCGGGCATCACTTCTGGACAGCCTCCGCTCCAAGGCCCAGCTGATTACGACTTCGATTGCCGATGTTGCGGCAGGCGCCATCGTAGTCGAAGACTATAGTGCCGTCGTAGATCACTGTCTGAAACTGGTAAAAAACGGCGAGTCTGTGCCCTTCATTGTGATCACCCGAAACAATGGTTATTCGCTTGTTCACGATGCGGACGGCTGGGTTACGGCGCAGCTTGGGGGAGAATGGCTTCCGGCCGGCCCGCGCACAGCGAGCGGAAAAATCGTTCAAACGGAAATGGCAAAGGAAAAGGTCTTCCTGTACTCCGCCCCGCTGAACTATTCCGGCATTGAATGGGGCTGGATTCATGTAGGCCTGTCGCTCGATAAGTTCAATCAGGATGTTCGTGGGGTTTACCGGAGAACGGTATTGCTGGGAATTGTCTGCATCTTTCTCGCGCTGCCGGCAACCGTTTTCTATGCCAAGCGGCTCGTCAAGCCAGTCCATATCTTAACGCAAATCACCAGACGCGTCGCCGCCGGCGACCTCTCGGCCCGCGCCAAAATCCTGTCCGGCGACGAAATGGAGGCCCTTGGGATTTCCTTGAACTCCATGACCGAAAACCTGCAAAGGGTTCATGAGGAGCTGAGAGCAGCCAGAGACTACACACAGAACATCATTCAGTCCATGAACGATCTGCTGATTGTCTGTTCGCCCGAAGGAAAAATCATATCGGTTAACCCGGCCGCCTGCCAACTCCTCCAATATAGCACCGAAGAACTCAAAGACCGGCCGATTACGGCAATCCTGCCCAATGAGCCTATGGGCTTTTCGTCGGCAAATCCAAGCCTCATCCTGCAAAAAGGCCAGAATATCGAACGCCAGTTGCGCGTCAAAGACGGCCGATTCATTCCCGTCCTTCTGTCGTGCGCGATCATGAAGTCGGACGAGAAAAAAATGGAGGGCATCGTGTATCTGGCGCTCGACATCAGCGAGCGCAAACGTGTGGAGGATGCCCAGCGCAAACGGGACGAGCAGCTGAAGATCCAAAATGCAACTCTGACTCAGCTCACGGCACAGAAATGCCTTCATCTCGGAGATCTGCAATTGGCATCCCGACAGATTACCGAATCCTCGGCCGGAGTGCTCTCTGCATTCAGAGTGAGCCTGTGGCTCTTTAAGCAGGACGATCCTTCCACGATGGAATGCGTGGACCTATATGACAGTGAATCCCATGCACACATGAAAGTTCCCGACATTCGAGCCTCAGAATACCCAAACTATTTTGCTGCACTGGATGAAAACCGAATCGTCGCCGCCCATGATGCCCAACGCGACTTTCGAACTGAGGACTTGGCGCAATCTTATCTGATCCCTAACAATATCACCTCCGTATTGAACATCCCGATTCGGCTATGGGGACGGGCCGTCGGAATCCTCGCATACGAAAGCAGGGGAGCACTGCGAGATTGGACGGCCGAGGAGCAGAGCTTTGCCGGCTCCATGGCAAACCTTGTCTCGCTTGCCTTGGAGTCCTGCAACCGCCGGAAAGCACAAGAGGAATTGAAGGACGCGAAGGAAGTCGCCGAATCGGCCAACCGGGCTAAGTCCTCATTTCTGGCCAACATGAGCCACGAAATACGCACGCCTCTCAACACGATCATCGGATATAGCGAGATGCTGCAGGAGGAAGCCTTAGACGGAGGGTATTCGGACCTTGTCCCGGATCTCCAAAGGATTAATGCGGCGGGCAAGCATCTGCTCGGGATCATCAATGACATTTTGGACCTGTCGAAGATCGAGGCAGGCAAGATGGAACTTGCGCCAGAAGCATTCGATATCTCAGGAATGCTCATGGAATTGATCACAACCATGCGTCCCGCTATTGAGCAGAACGGGAACCAGTTCTACTCGACATTGCCCGCCGATCTCGGCACGATGAGGGCTGACAAAACCCGTGTGAAACAGGTCGTTCTCAACCTGCTTAGCAATGCGGCGAAATTCACGAAGAAAGGAAACGTCGTTCTCGAGGCTGCCAGGGAATCCAAAGCAGGAACCGGATATATTCGTTTCACCGTGAAGGATACCGGAATCGGGATATCGGCTCCGCAGCAAGTGCGTCTATTCCAGGAATTCAGTCAAGGAGATCCATCGACAACCCGCAAGTTCGGTGGAACCGGTCTAGGACTGGCCATTACCAGAAAGATTTGTGAAATAATGGGCGGCGAGATAACTGTTGAAAGCGAATTGGGACAAGGGTCGACTTTTTGCGTGAGAATACCGGCAGAACCCAGATATCATAGGGAAGAGTTCAAGATATCCGTAGAAAATGGCCTTCTCTACAGCTCCGCGCGTCCCGCATAACCGTGTTAAACGATGGCAGGCAATGAGATTCCTAGTTTTAACCAATGATTGGATCCATCGAGATATTTGCAAAATCTGGAGATATCGGTGAACTTATCCCCGTTTTATACCTGCACAATGGCTTAATCAAAATACCCGCAAAAGCCGAAAAGCTAATTATGGCGTGAAAAGGGATTTCTGACTTTGCTGCGTCACTTGCGCGCCTTATCTGATTGTTTTTTGAACGTGCAACCTCAGATGCCGGCGCTGGCGCTGTATTGTACCCATAATGAGGAGATATGATTCGCTTCAGTGAGTGGTCGATAAAGAGCAAGCTCACGATGATCATCATGGGAACGACCGGAGTGGCCCTTTTATCGGCTTCATTCGCTCTCGTCAGCCATTACAGGCTCAAACTACGGGGCTCCATGGTCCAGCACCTCGAAATATTGACGGATTTGCTGGAGGCAAGAAGCATCCCCGCTTTATTGGCCGGCAATCGAGAAGCAGAGCTAAAAACGCTTCAGGACTTCAAAGCAGAACCTTATCTCCTGAACGTCTGTCTTTTTGATCAATCCGGAACCCCATTTGCCGTGTTTCTCCAGAAGGGAGTATCGCCCGATCTGGTTCCCAAATCGCCGTTGCGCGACGGAACTTATTGGGCAAAAGATAGCGTGGCTTTGTCCAGGCAAATCCGGATGAACGGAAAGCCAATCGGCGTACTCTATTTTACGTTGCGCACCGGAACGCTTTTGAAAGACGTGGCTCCCATTATCCATGTTCTTATCGTTATTGTTTTCATTTCCCTTCTTATCGCCCTCATTCTGGCAACCAGGCTTCAGCGAGTCATCTCTGATCCGGTCCTCAGGCTGGCTTCCATTGCTAAGCGCATCTCCTTAGAAAAAAACTATTCTCTGCGCGCAACCAAAGATGTCGGAAGCGAAATTGGCGCTCTAATCGATGGCTTTAATGACATGCTGCAGGAGATTCACATCCGCGACGAACAGTTACAGCAGTATGGCGGCCAGCTTGAAAAACAAGTAGCCGCCCGGACAGCTGAACTGGTTGCCTTGAATGCAGAAATGACTGCTTCGAAAGTGAAAGCGGAAAACGCCAGCCGGGCCAAAAGCGAATTTCTGGCTAGTATGAGTCACGAATTGAGAACCCCGTTGAATGCCATCATCGGATACAGCGAGCTATTGCAGGAGGAAGTACAGGACGTTGGGAAAGGGGATGCACTCCCTGACCTGAAGAGAATCTATGCAGCCGGCAAGCATTTGCTGGGACTCATCAACGGCATTCTGGATTTATCCAAAATTGAAGCGGGAAAGACTCAGCTTTATTTCGAAACTTTCGACATTCGCCACATGGTCGAAGAAGTGGTAGAGACCGTGCGGTCGACTGCCGAAGAGAACAAAAACCATCTTAAGGTTCATTGCTCGGCGGACCTCGGCTGGATGGAGGGAGATCTTGTCAAGATAAGACAGATTCTCTTTAATCTCCTGAGCAACGCCTCCAAATTTACCAAGCAGGGGGACATCTGGCTTGAAGCCGCGCGACTCAAGCAGGACGGCAAAGACATGATCGTTTTCTGGGTCCGTGATACGGGAATCGGAATGACGCCGGATCAAATACGGAAACTGTTTCAGCCCTTCAATCAGGCAGAAGTTTCCACGACCAGAAAATTTGGCGGCACCGGATTGGGACTTGCGATCAGTAACCGCTTCTGCCAGATGATGGGTGGCGAAATCAGCGTGGAAAGCAAGCCTGGCGAAGGATCGGCGTTCACGTTCCGTCTGCCTGCATCTGTGGACGGGGTCAATTGTGAAACAAATGAAAATCCGGATGCTTCAGTGTATTCCGCGAAAATTGCGGATAACAGTGAGGGCAGGACTATCCTGGTCATTGATGATGATGCCGTGGCTCGAGATCTTCTGAGCCGATTCCTTGTGCGGGAAGGCTTCGCGGTGGTTTCCTCGGCACGCGGCCACGAAGCGCTGTCGCTGGCAAAACAATGGCGGCCTATCGCGATCACCCTGGATGTCCTTATGGGAGCAACCAACGGATGGGACATTCTTTCCAAATTGAAGGCGGATCCGGATCTTGCCGATATTCCTGTTGTCATGGTTTCGATTTTAGATGATAAAAGCCGCGGATTTGCACTTGGAGCCGACGACTATCTCACGAAACCGATCCATCCCGATAGGCTCAACGCGGTCCTGCAGAAATTTTGGGTCAATGACCAAATGGGAACGATCCTCATTATCGAGGACGACGAGCCTACCCGTCAGCTCTTGCGCCGCTTTCTGGACCGGGATGGATGGAAGATCGAAGAAGCAACAAACGCTCGTGAAGGACTGGAGAAAGTATCCCGCGGGATCCCTTCACTGATCCTTTTGGATCTGATGACGCCCGAAATGGATGGCTTTGAGTTTGTGGAACGAATTCGGTCGCAAGACCAGTATCGTTCGATTCCCATTGTGGTCCTTACTGCCATGGAGCTTACACCCCGGGAGCGGGCTCAGCTGAGCGAACATGTCAGCCGAATCGCATCCAAGGCATCGACGAGTTGGTCATCCCTGATTTCGGAACTGACTTCGATCATTGCGGACAAAAGTCCTGGCCAGCCCATTTTGACTCATAGCCGGGCGCAATCGGAGGCAGCAATCGTAAACTATTAGAGGCAAATCAGGCAGAGGAAGTTATGCGGCGAATACTGTTGGTTGAAGACAACGAACTGAATCGCGACATGCTGTCCCGCCGTTTGGTTCGGCGCGGCTATGAGGTGGAAATTGCGGTGGATGGCCGTGAAGGGCTTTCGATGGCCAGTGCATCCTCTCCGGATCTGATACTGCTGGATCTGAGTCTTCCCGAAATGGACGGGTGGGAGGTGTTGCGGCGCTTGAAGCAAGATCCCAAGATGAAAAGTATTCCGGTCGTCGCACTCACGGCGCATGCGCTCGTAACGGATCGTAACCGCGCCCTGGAGGCGGGCTTTGATGACTACGACATCAAGCCGGTTGAAATGCCGCGCTTGCTGCAAAAAATGGAAACACTGATGCATGACGGGGAATCTGAATGATCCGGGGCTCTGACTCATTGCTGGTCGTCGATGATGAAGCCATGAATCGTGACTTGATGCTTCGGCGTCTGTCCAAGCATGGGTTCGATGCACACCTGGCGAACAACGGCCAATGCGCGCTGGAATGGATCAGCTCCCACTCGGTTGATCTCGTCTTGCTTGATATCGAAATGCCCGACATGAACGGCCTGGAGGTATTGAAGACTCTCCGGAAGACCTATTCTCCGGCGCAGCTGCCGATCATTATGGTAACGGGAAAATCAAGCAGCGAGGACATCGTTACCGCATTGGCGGCAGGCGCGAACGATTACGTCACCAAACCCATCGATTTCCCGGTGGTGCTCGCCAGAATTCAGACGCAACTGTCGCGCAAGCGCGCCGAGGAAGCCCTTCGCGAAAGCGAAGAACGCTATGCTCTCGCAGCCCAAGGGGCGAACGACGGACTCTGGGATTGGGATGTGATTACAGACAAGATGTATTTTTCTCCCCGCTGGAAATCGATGCTCGGGTGGGAGGAAAAGGACATCGACGACGACCCCAATGAGTGGTTGAGCAGAATTCATCCTGATGACGCCGACAGAGTTCGCACCGATCTCTCGGCGCACCTCGAGGATGCAACCCCTCACTACGAAGATGAATACCGCATGCTGCACCGGGACGGGAATTACCTCTGGATGCTGGGTCGCGGGCTTGCAGTGCGCGACGGCAGCGGGAAAGCCTATCGCATGGCCGGATCTCAGACCGATATTACACGGGGAAAGGTTGTGGATGTACTGACCGGGCTGCCGAACCGGGTGCTTTTTATGGACCGCCTAAGCCGGTCCTTTGAACGCGCCAAGCGTCGGAAAGACAGGACCTGTGCGTTGATTTTTCTCGATTTGGACAGCTTCAAGCTGATCAACGACAGTCTCGGACATATGATCGGCGATCAGCTCCTCGTAGGCATCGCGGGCCGTCTTGAATCCACTTTGCGTTCGAGCGATTCCGTGGCGCGTTTCGGACGCAGCCATACGGTTGCGCGGCTCGGCGGAGATGAGTTCACGATTCTTTTGGAAGACATCTCCGGCCCG
>JBEKKY010000091.1:0-10761 GCA_050010475.1 Acidobacteriota bacterium
ATCCGTGACACCCACGTAAGCTTTTAGCCCCGATTCCGAAGTTGAGGTGCACTGTTTTGTCCCGAATCAGTTAAACCTCCATTCCGAAATTGGGGTATGGATGCAAGGTGCCGCACCTTCGGCGCTCATTTTTATGCTAACGATATTCCCCGGCCTTACGGTCGGGGCTACTCTCTGCCGGCGCTTCGCGCCTGGTGATGTAATTTGCAGCGTATAGGGCGAGATCAGGACTCATGGTTCATCCGATGTGGAGCCTCGTAGAGGCGACAGAAAATAGCCCCGGCCGTAAGGCCGGGGTAAGGATTGATCCATGAATCGAGCGCCGAAGGTGCGGCACAAAATCCAACTTCGGCAAAATTGGATTTACAAGGGTTAATTTATTGAATATGAAGAATAAGGACCCATTTCAAATATTCCCAATTTCGGAATCGGGGTTTAGCATTTGTGTTTCTTTGCTAATCCTCGATTCCGAAGTTAGGCCCGAAGGGCCGATGGACAATAGCCGGGGGCTCGGCTTGGTCAACCTCGTAATCGAGGCTAATACTTCCCACAGTCCAGGATCAAGAAAAATTACAGGAACGGAATTCAGCGTGCGTTACATATTGGTCAGATACACCCTTCACTGGGAGCCAACGCTTTCAGTAAAAAGTGATGTTCCAGCAGATGTTGAAAACCAGTCATCCACTGAAAATCCGAGCTTGCCAGTCCAGTTATAGCCCCCTACGGTTCCGTTTCGGCGCGCAGGAGGCTGAGGTAGGCTTCGTAGCTGTATGCACGATCACGACGACGGCCTGTGGTTTCAACCAGGACCCTGGCGTCAACAAGCCCAGTTACGGCTTTGGTGGCAGTGGGCTTTGTCGTTTTGAGCAGCTTAACCGCTTCGGCAACAGTGATGATTGGATGAGCGGGCAATAGCTCAAAGAGACGAATGCCGGCCACAGAGGTAGCGCGACCCGAGAGTACTTTGGTCGGATCCGCACCGTAGCTTTTCGCTTTCAATGAATTGGATTCCACATATCAATCCGTTTCTTTCAGGCGGCAAACACATGCAATGTTTAAAACGATCGGCCGCACCTTATTATTAGATCGCTTAATGAGAAATCAGAAAAATATTTTATTTTCTTATTATTTTCGTGCAATTCAGACAGGGAAGTGTTATCGTGAATTCAACATAAACAATATTACTTGAGGATAACCCTATGTCCTTCGTTCTTGTTCGGGGCGGAGGCGACCTCGCCAGTGGCGTGGCTCTGCGCCTGTATCAGTCCGGTTTTCCGATAATGATTACGGAACTGCCAAAGCCGTTGGCAGTTCGTCGAGGCGTTTGCTTCGCCTCGGCGGTTTACGCCGGCAGCGTTCGAGTGGACGATTGCCTGGCCTCGCGGGTGGACGATCCGATCGAGACTCCGGAGTTGGTCGATCGAATCGCCGCCGAAGGGGCGATCCCCGTTTTGATCGACCCCAATGGCGAGGCGATAAAGCTTTTCCGGCCGAAGGTCGTGGTCGACGGACGCATGCTGAAGCGGCACTTGGCGCGCTGCCCAGACCCGGTTCCAATGCTGATAGGATTAGGACCGGGATTCGTTGCCGGGGAAAACTGCGACGTTGTCGTTGAGACCAACCGCGGTAATTCCATGGGCTGCGTGATATGGAATGGAGCCGCCGAGCCGAATACTTCCATCCCTCAATCTATCGCCGGGCGACGAGAGGATCGTGTTCTGCGAGCTCCTGTCGATGGGCGGGTGGAGACGTTCGCCCGTATCGGCGACCACCTAGTCACAGGTCAGGAAATTGCACGGGTTGAGGGCCATTCCATAACGGCTGTGTTCAACGGCATTTTGCGCGGACTGATTTATCCGGGATCGATGGTGAAAAAAGGTATGAGGATCGGGGATCTTGACCCGCGTGACGAGCCGAAGGTGTGCGCTGAGGTTTCCGATAAGTCGCGTGCTGTGGCCGCGGGCGTTCTGGAAGCCATCCGTTCGAAATTTGATTTGATGGACTTAAAGCGATAGAAGTCATAACGGCAATCAACCCGTTGTTTTAAACATTGCCGGATATACGAATTGGGATTCGGCGGCAGCCGGGGACAGTAGTCTGCCGCGGCAATAGTTTTCATGGTCGCACAAATGGCAAGTCCGGCGCATTCACCCGGCATTACACGGCGTTGTTTTCTTGAGAAGAGCGTGAAAGGGACGACAGCGCTGGCTCTTTCCGGGCTTGTCCTGTTCACCCCAAAAGAAGATATGGCGGCGGATCGCTCCCCGCTTTTCTTGGACCTCCCTTCCCCCCAATTTCCAGCTTGGACTCCGGATGGAAAGCTCTTCGTCACATTCATAGCCGAAGACGGAAGCTATGGCATTTTGAAAACAAAAAAAGGGATGAAGGATCCCAATCGTCTTCTTTCCGTCGGCACAGCGACAGGGCAGTTTAATTGGCCCCAAGGAATAGCCATCGATCGTTTCACCGCTTATATCGTGGACAGCAACAACGGGCGGATCCAACGCCTTGATCTGGGTTCGCAGAGCTTCCTCGAACCTTTCGGCGGGCTCGGGAAAAAAAGCGGACTCTTTCTCCGGCCCCGGGGGATTTGCATCTTTGAGAACGAACTCTTCATCGCCGACACCCGAAACCACCGGATTCAGGTTTTTTCCTTGCAGGGCACAGTGAAAAGGGTTTTTGGGGAGATGGGGGATGCGGACGATCAATTGCGACTCCCTGCCTCCTGCGCTGTATCGCCGCAAGGAGAGGTCTTCGTTGTGGACTCCAAGCACGCCTTGGTCAAAGTGTTTGATCTGGAGGGACGTTTCCTGCGCAAGTTCGGAGGATTCTCCTCGTCCCGCAAGGAACAGGGACTTCTCAGCATGCCGACAGGAATCTGGCTGGATGAAAGGAACGATATCGTCTACATCGCCGACACCGGCAACAGCCGAATCCAGGCTTTTCAGAAAGACGGGAAGTTCCTTCGGTTCGTTGAAGCGCCCGGCGTGGTATTCAAAAGCCCGCAGGGGCTGGCATTGTCGGATTCGGGAGAAATGGCCATTTCGGATCCAGAGGCCGACAAAGTATGGGTTATGGCTTTGTAGGATAGCATGCTCGTCATCACTACATTATTTCTTGTCGCTGTTTTCCTTGCGGCCGAATTTTACCGTTTCAGGCGGAGGATTGAGGGTTCGGTCCGGGAAATCCGAACCTTGGATGAAGACCCGACAGGACTGACGGGAGCGCGCATCCAGGTTATGACGTCGGAAGCTGGCGAGGTCAGCGCTTTTGTTTCGGGTTGCCAGATGTGTATCTCCCCGCTTGAAGTCGGGGAGGCCGTCCTGCTGGTTCCGGGACCGAAAGGTTATGTCATAAAGCCCTCCTGGATTTCCAGGCGGGGACATGGCGATTGTCCGAAAGGGGTCGCAAAGTGACCGCATTTCTTTCCTCTTCGATCGGATATATAACCCTTTCCATTTTTCTCATTACTTTAGTCTTAGCCCTGTTCAGGAAAATCACTCTTCCAATCCAAACAATCCTGGTCCTCGTCACGCTGCTCATACTGCTTATCGGAGCTTTTGAGCGGATGCTCAAAGGGGGAGTGACTGCCGTGCTTCTGCTGCCGAATGAAATACTCGGCGGCATTATCATTCATCCGATCACGGCGCTTCTGGCGGGGCTTTATTTAGCGGGAGCACTGGAAGCCACGGGAGGCTTCGAGGCCATCAAGGCGATCCTGCTGAAACTGAAGAAATCCCCGTTGGGACTTCCGGGGACGCTGGCCATCCTGGTGAATCTTCCCCTCCTTGCGCAACTTCCCTGCGGGCGCATCCTCGCTGCCGCCATGCTGCCGCTGCTGTTTTCGTTCGGGGCTTACGGCATGCGAATTCTCGGCCGCGATCAAATCATTGTTCTCGTGGCTGCCTTCGCCCGCAATGCATTTGGCTCCTGCGGTCCGTCTCCTATTGGAGGAGTGGGTCAGAGCGGAGAGGGCGTTCTCGGGGCCTTCTTCCCGGCCGCGAGCACCGGAATCCTCCGCGGCCCGGAAAGTCTGGCTTTGATGATCGGCACGTCCCTGATGGCCCTGTTCGTTGCCATGATCACGCCACTCCTGTATCCGCAAGGATCGAGCCTGCGGGATCCGAAGACGGATCCATCCTCGAAAGCAGCCACTCCCGATATCCGTCCACCGTTCACGGGATACGTGAGCCTGCTCATTTTCATCGCGGCGCTTCTCATCTCCCTGTTCCAGCCGCTGGGCAAGATGCCGGTGCAAAGTGTGCTGGTGGCCGGGGGCCTTCTCATGCTCATTATTCTCGCTTTTCAACGGGGATTATTGAAGGCCACCGAAGCGCTCATGGCCGGGATCATTCTTCTTCCTGCATCCGCGATGATCGCAGGATTCATGGCTGCCGGGGCATTGGCGGCTACCGGGGGATTTGAGGCCCTCGGGTCGATCATGAAGGGACTTTCAAGTTTCGCTTTCCTTGGCGTGGCCGGGATGCTTGCCATCTTCGTCCAGCTTCAGACGATCATTCCCCTGGCCTGCTCGCGCATCCTCGTCGCAGCGCTGGTCCCGGTGCTTTATCTCTTCGGCCCCGCCCGGTTTAACCTGCTGAGTTGGGACCAGCTGGCGATTGTAATGGCGGCGTATTTGATCAACGCAACCGCCTCCTGCGCTCCTTCTCCTGTTGGAGGAGCCGGCATGATGGCAGAGGGAACGCTGCGAGCCGAAAGCGGCTATCTCAAGACGGGATTCTCTTTCGTGAGCATGGCAATCATGGCCCCAATCGCTGCGTTCACCATGAAGCTGATGACACTGTATTCCTTCTCCTCAGGAAAGATGGGGAGCCGATCGCTCGGAGCGCTTCTGCTGAGCCTGGGCCTTACCGTCGTCATCGCAATCGGCGTTCTCAAAGGCGTCCGGCGGATAGCAACTTTGAATCCTAAAATAGTGTGGGACGCCAATTTTTCCGGATTCTTGATTGCCGGGGTCCTGGCCGGCGGATCCCTTGCATTTGCCGTGTTCGGTTTCGAAGGACTTTGCTTAATCCAGGGAGGAATCGGTGGAGGCGTGGCTGCCTGCCTAATTGCCCTTATGACTCCACGGACTCTGGTAGCTTGATGAAAATAGTTGTTTTCATACTCGCAGGAGGGCTATCGGGAACCATCCTCAGCTTCAGTCTTGGGATGAAGTCGATGAAGGAGCTTGCACAGGGATTTGCAGGAGGGGCGATCGCCGGACTTGTAATGGCGCTGATGCTTCCCGGGTAAGCATCTATGTGGGGCGGCTCTCCAGAGGCTGTCTCAACATTCGAATTTCTGCTGATAAAAGTTCCTTTTGAGGCCCGAAGGGCCGGCAGTAAATAGCCCCGGCCGTAAGGCCAGGGTTGGGAGGAAGAGGAAATGAGCGCCGAGGGCGCGGCACTGAGCAAATACAAACACCGCGACTTTGAGGGAGTTACTGTTTTATGTTGTGTCGTGCCTTCGGCACTCATTTGTTCCTCTACCTTTATCCCGGCCTTACGGCCGGGCCTAGCCACTGCCGGTCCTTCGGACCTGATTACGAGTTTGAGACAGCCTCTCCAGAGCTGCCCGGCCGAAGGCCGATTCTTCGGCGCTCAGGTGCCGGGCGGCTCTGGAGAGCCGCCCCACATAGATGCAAGTGATCGGAGCGGATATGTCCGAACAGAATGACGATTTGAAGGGGAATTCCGGAAACGGCAGGAAGTCGGATCTGGGTTCCTATAAACGCTTCCAGCGTGGAGATCACGATCAGCCGGTGACTCTGCCCGGCATCCGCCGCTATCAGTCCTTCTCCAATCTAAAACACCGCACTCCGTCGGAAAACCTTAACCGTCTTTCGATGCTCGCGATTGCGAGTTCCATTGGTCTCGCAGTCATGAAGCCCGTTTTCCACGGCAATCTCCAGACCATCTACTGCTACGAATGCCGCGCCTGCTACGCAACCCAGGACAACTGCCCGGCTTCAATCCAATACCAGGCGGAGCTCACGATCAGCGCCCGCACAGCCGATTACTCTAAGTTCATTCGCACAGGCGGCCTCAACTGCATCCGTTGCGGGGCTTGCCAGGGATTCTGCGTCCAGCAGCTCGATACGGCAACCATTTTCGGGATCATGCAGCACCAGACGATGAATGCCATTTCCGTGGGGAAAGTGCCGGATGACGTCCTGGTAGAAACTCTGCGGCGTGGCATGATCAACCGGGAATTCGTGGACAGCGTGGCCCGTTTTCTTCGGAACCGGGGGGTGCTAAAAGCATGACGCTCTCCCGCTTTTATCTCATTCTATCCTCACGTCCGTGCCGCTTTGCAATCCTGGCGTTCGTGGTGGCACTGATTTTCTCCGACGCGCGGCTTTTGATACTCTCGCTCACGATCCTTTTCCTGATCATCGCCGCGATCGGCGCGCGCAAGAAAAGCCATCCCTTCCTGACCTCGCTCATCCTCTTTTGCTGCGTCGGCGTGGTTCTTTATGTTTTTTCGATGATCGACGCAAGCCGTGTTCGCAGCTATATGGCCGCCCACACTCCACCGGACCCTGCCTCCGCTGAAGACGGCATCCATCGGGGAGTCGGGCAGGGGCCGCGGGGGCTGACTGAAGTCTTCGTCACGGTGCAGGCTGGAAAGATCCGTGACATCAGGATAGGAAATTATATCGACGCCATGTCCATCGATCGAGAAGCCATCGACTCAGTCCGGAGGATAATCCTGGCCGGCAACTCCCTCGATGTCAGCCCGGACCTCATGGATCGCACGCCGGCGATCCGCGGCTTCTATGACGCGGTCTCGAATGCGCTGTGGACCGCAGATCCCGGCTTTCCAGGTGTTTCCCGTTTGACTCGCCTGACCTACTTCTTTACCAGCCAACATTTTTCACGTTTCACCTTTAATGCCATGGCAGTCCTTTTCATAGTCTTCCTTCTGTTCGACTACTCCCTGCAGTCAATCCTGAGAAAGGACACGGGGCAAAGTCTGGTGTGCTACAACTGCCAGACATGCGTAGGGGCTTGCCCGATCAAGATGGTGGAAGGGGTGCCTTACCCGATGGCCATGGTACTGGAAACGCGGCTGGGCAACTATCGACGTGTAGCCGAACTGGCGCGCTATTGCGTGGGCTGCGGCCGCTGCGCCGGAAAATGCCCGGCCGGAATATCGGCTCCGAGGCTTGCAGCTGCGGCCGTCAGCCTTGCAGGCAGCGAAAAAAGGGCAATGGAAACGTCGGTTCCGGTTGCCGGAGGATAAACGGACTGTGGACAGGCAAAAACGATTTGGATTTCTGGTGGATCTCAGACGTTGCATCGGCTGCCAGACCTGTTCCATCGCGTGCAAACAGGAGTGGAACGTCCCGGTGGGGCGTTATCGTTCCTGGGTCAAGCAGGTTGCAAAAGGAGTATTTCCCGCAACCCGCAAATCCTTCCTCCCGGTCCTGTGCAACAACTGCGACAAACCGATCTGTGTGACCGTGTGCCCGGTGCAGGCGAGCTATCAGAAGCCCAACGGAATCGTGGAAGTGGATCCTCACAAATGCATCGGCTGCCGCTACTGCATGGCTTCCTGTCCCTACGGCGTGCGTTATCTTCACCCCGATCTGAGGATCGTTCAGAAATGCAACTGGTGTTCTCATCGAGTGGAAGAAGGAGGCCGGCCTGCTTGTGTTGAAGCCTGCCCGGCTTCGGCCAGGATTTTCGGGGATCTGACTGATCCTGCCGGCGAGATCAGTCGGCGAATTGCCCAAAATGGAATTCAGCAGATCAAGCCTGAAATGGGCACCGGCCCCAGGACCTTCTATATCGGACTGGATGAAATCACGGTGGAAGTCAAGGCACACGGTCACGAACTGATGCATCTTTTGGAATGAGCATGGACAGCGCACAACTCCTCTACGACATTCACAATGGCGAGACCTTCGGAACGCTGATCGCCATCTACTTTTATCTAACCGGTCTGAGCGCGGGCTCCTTCATTATCTCAACCCTGTCGTACGGCTTCGGCTTCGAACGTTTCAAGCCTTTGGGCAAGATCGGGATCGTGATCGCGACTTTGCTCCTTGTTGCCGCTCCCATGTTTCTCCTCGCTCACTCCGGGCAGAAATTCCGTGTGTGGCACCTCTTTGTCTATCTGAACTTCACATCGCCGATCACATGGGGATCCTTTCTTCTAATCCTCTATCCCCTCAATTGCATTGTTTATGGCTTCTTCATGTTTCGGGGGCGCAAGCGCCTTACCCGCATGTTCGGCCTCATCGGAATCCCGCTGGCCCTGATGGTGCACGGCTACACAGGTTTTATCCTCGCGTTCGGCAAAGCGCGCCCGCTCTGGAATTCCTCGCTCATGCCGCTCCTTTTCCTTGTCTCCGCCATGGTCTCCGGAATTGCCATGATGATCATCGTGTCCGTGATCCGCGACCGTTTCTTTACAAAGGAGCATGTTCTCAACACAGATATTCTCTCCGGTCTGGCCGCGATGCTCGGCTGGTGCCTGGTATTCGATTTGTTCCTGACCGGAACCGAGATGGTGGTGCATGGCATCTCGCATCTCGGAGCGCAAGAAAGCGTTGCCCTGCTTCTGACCGGGCCGTTTGCCGGTCTTTTTCTGGTGCTCGAAAATCTTTTAGGGAAGGTGATCCCGATGGCCGTAATGCTCGCCCCGCGCACGAGGCGAATGGTCCCACTTCTGGTGCTGGCTTCGATTCTCGTTATGATCGGGATTTATACAATGCGGTACAACGTCGTCGTTGGAGGGGAATACATTCCTCTCCTCTAGGCCCAATTATGGACTGGACGATTCAGAGGTCATGGCGCTCCTTCGTACCGGAATTGGGACGCCGCTCGTTTCTCAAGATGGGGGTCGCGGCCTCCGCCTCGTTGATGTTTGGCTGCTCGCCGCACACCAGGGTTTCGCGCACGATGCTCTTAAAGGGAGACCGGGACTGGGCGCCCTCGGTGTGCACGCTTTGCCCTTCGGCCTGCGCGATCCGCGCCTATTCAGAGGCAGGCCGGATCGTGGCGGTCGGAGGGGAACCCGACGATCCGAACACCGGCGGGAAGATGTGTCCCATCGGCATGTCCATCCTGAACCTGCATGCGAATCCGGATCGCCTGACATGCCCATTTCGGAAAAGCCAGGACGGCACATTGAAGCCGGCTCAGGCTGAAGAAGTTCTTGCGCTTATTGCCGGCCAAATCCGCCGAGGTGGAGTCCTCCATATTTACGGCAGGATCACCCCCTTTGCCTCGCAGCTTTCGAAGAGTCTGAATGCAGCATGTCATCTGGATCCAGCGTTCGAAGGGATGTTCAACCATCTCCCCTTTCTGAACACCGAAGGGCGCCCGCCGATTATTGATTTTGAAAACGCCCGGATCGCTCTTCTTTTTGACTCCAATATTCTGGAACACGGATATCCGTACATAGGCTATGTACGTCGGATCGCCGAAGCCCGCCTGCGTGGCCTGCGGCTCGTCACCTTTTCACCCTTCTTGACAAACACCGCCACCGCAGGCGACTGGATCCCGCTTCGATCCCGGGCGGCTACATCGCTGGCCGCCCTTGCCATTGCGCAACAAGCCCTGAATGACTCCAGTCTGCATATTACCCTCCCGTCGCCGGAAATCACCGGTCTGCTTCGCTCGCTGGATGCTGCATTCCTCGAAAGAGCCTCGGGAATTTCACATGACAGTATCCAGGAGATCTCCCGCCGCTTTTTCAGCGAGCCGGGACCGGCAATCTCCGACAATCCAGATCCGTCCATTCTTCTTCTGAACATCATGAAGGGCAACCTCAACCGCCCAGGCGGGCTGCTCCATCCCGGACAACGGATATTGAGAATCGACGCTGATTTCTGCGACATCCCCCAGATTCTGAGGGATCCGCGCAACGTGGTTCTTCTCCATCAATCCAATCCGGCCTTTACGCTAGCTTCCGATCTCCGCCCAATACTGCGCTCCTCCAGCAGAGCCACGGTAGTGTGCATTGACAGCTTCCTGTCGGAGACGGCCGAGCTTAGCGATTTTGTTCTTCCGCTGACATCTCCCCTCGAAACGCTCACTCTTGCAGAACCGCTGCCCCTTGGAAAACCGTTTTTGTCAGCAGCCTTCCCGGCAGCAAGGCCGATATCTTTCTGCCGTTCGTTCGATGACTGGCTCACTCTCCTGGCGACCGCGATCAACGGCTCCGCCCCATCGCTCACGCCTGGGCGATTTGTTGCTGAAAAAGTTTTTGGCAACTTCCCAGGGAACCTTGCGGTAGATCGAGCCATTTATCCGATGCCTTCCGAATCCAATTCTCTTGAAGCGTTCATGCCGTCCGTAGTTTCTTCCCTTAGAAACCTGGTCGCGGTCTTGCCGAAAACGCCGGAGCTGCAGCCGGAGCAGTATTTCCTTACTACATTCGAGGAAAGCATCCAAACAGCGTTTACGGCTCCATCCAAATGGCTTGATGAAATCGACTGCTCCCCGAAGCTTTACCTGCATCCTGAGCGCGCCGCTCATCTCGGAATCCAAAGTGGCGACCTGGTAATCCTGACCGACAGCAAGGGCACGTCCGCAGAAGGCTTCGCCCTGCTGTTTGAGGGTGTGCATCCAGGCGCGCTGGCAATACCCCTGCATTACGGCCATACGGGCTATGGCCGCATCGCGCGGGGAGAATCCTTTTACGATCCCGGGGATCCTGACACGTCTCGAATGTTTTGGGGGAAAAACCGCGGGATCAATCCGGCGGAAATAAATGACGGGGTCGTGACGATCCGAAAGAAGCGAG
>JBEKKY010000092.1:0-12426 GCA_050010475.1 Acidobacteriota bacterium
TGCCCGGGCAAATCAATAGTGATAACTTGGAACTCTCCCGCGAGCGCAGGGACCTGCGATTGCCACGTGGTCTCATCGCACGTCCAGCCATGCACGAGGATGACCGTTCTTGGCCCCTTGCCGTTTGTGGAGTAGTGAAGCTGTATGCCATCCACAGTCGCTGCAGAAAGCGGGCAGATCAATAAAAGAAAGGTGAGAAAGCACATCATCAGTTTATTTGGAATTTTCATCAGAATCCTATAACTAATTTTCCCAGCATTGAGGGAAATGACTCATACCCAAGCAACCATGCGACTATTATAAGGGACATAACACCCAGGTCAAGAAAGGTGCGGTCGCGCAGTCGCATTGCCCGAATGGGAACCGTATCGACCGGCGGCTCCCGTGGCTTCCACCCTCGCAGATTGAGCAAAATCAGCTGCTGGCCCTGGGGCCGTATCGAGTGATTTTTGGGTTTCCGACCCAACTTCTTTCTATAGAAATCCTCGAAACGAATCAATTTTTCGGGAAAGAGCAAAACAAAAATCATTTGCAGGATTTTCAGAATAATGAAAAATCCAAGAGAGCCATATGCCGTGCGAACGATCATGTTCTCACCCTCTCAACCGGGTCTGAAACGGTCCGCTTTTGGATATCCATCCATTTTGGGCAAGCGGCTTTTGCCGGGAGCGCCGGCGTCCCGCCGGCTCTTTTGCAAAAGGCTCTGCGGCCGGGACGGCCGCGGTCCCGGGGCAGCTCCTACCTGATCGCGCCGCTTTTATACACCACGCCGCCTTTCATCACGAAAGCAACCCGTTCGAGTTCGCTGATATCCGACAAAGGATTTCCATTCACCGCGACGATATCGGCAAAGTGTCCGGGCGCGATCGAGCCGACATGATCGGACCAACCAAGCAACTCAGCCGCACGCGTTGTTGCTGACTGGATCGCCTGCATCGGCGTCATTCCCCATGCAACCATCTTGGCAAATTGTTTTCCATTCCAGCCGCTCGGATACACGCCCGCATCGGTACCGAACGCCAGTTTAATTCCTGCCTGCACCGCCTTTCGAAAATTCTCCCGCTGCAACTGCCCGACACGTTTTTCTTTTTCCAGGATTTTCTGCGGGTAACCGAGCTTTTTGTATTGCTCGATGATGTAGTCGTCATTGTAAATGTCCATTACCAGCCAGGTGCCACGCGTTTTCGCAAGCTCCAGCCCCTCGTCGTCGATCAGGCTTGCATGCTCGACAGAAATGACGCCGGCGCGAATTGCCCGTTTGATCGCCTCTGCCCCATGGGCGTGCGCTGCAACCTTGCGTCCCCACATTGCCGCTTCCTGGACGACGGTGTTCATTTCCTCCTGCGAGTACTGCGGCGCGCCGACCGACTCCTCCTCGGAAAGAACGCCGGCCGACGCCATCATCTTGATCACGTCGGCGCCGTTTTTGATCTGGAATCGGACGGCTTTACGAATCTCGTCGACCCCGTCCGCGACTCCGGAAAACGTCGTGAATTTCAAGTACGGAGAGAACCCCGAAAGATCGTTATGCCCGCCGGTGGATCCCAAGGCGAGCGTTGCCACCTGCATGCGTGGCCCCGGCACTTCGCCGCGGTTGATCGCGTTGCGGAGAGCAACATCGACGAACTCGGCTGCGCCCAAATCGCGGATTGTGGTAAAACCTGCTTCCAGCGTCCGCCGCGCATATAAATGGGCCATCACCGCAACATCGATTGGACTTCTTCGGAACAGGCTCTCGTAGTAATCGGACGGCTGCATCGTGACGTGCGTGTGACAGTCAATAAACCCGGGGAGTACGGTCGAGCGCGACAGATCAATGATCTCGGCGCCGGCAGGAATGGCCGTTTTCTGGCCAACCGACTTGATCGTGTCGTTTTCGATCAGGATCACGGTAGCAATGGTGATGGCCACAGCTATCGCCACGGAAAGCCATCTCAATGTATTCATCGTCCCTACTCCTTATTCAACGGGGACGCTCCTTTTTTCGCCGGAGCAATAGCGGTTCTGGCAAGAGCTAAACTGGCAAAAAGGGGCGCGTCCCCGTTTGCGCAAAAGGCGGCGGCAACTCACAACACTCCAGGACGCCCTGCGAAAGTTCAAGATTTCAACGCCGCCTCGATCTTATCGAGATGGTCGTTGCGGTGCAGCGCGCGGATCACCCAGCGTTCTTGACGGGCATAAACTTCCTCGAGCAAGTTCAACGGGAATTTCTCGAGAATCTCATCCAGAGCTTCGGCAGTCTGAAAGGCCATTTGCCCGGCCAGGCGCGGCGGGATTGCGCTTAAAAAAATATTCAGAATGTCGTTTGCAGAAACATCAATTTCGGGGGCGCACAGCTTCCCCTCGCGTTTGGTCGCATCGAGCAGATGTATGACACGAGCATCCCAGAAAGCGACGTGCGCAAGCGTGCTGGACACCGTCCATTCTTTGCCGACACGATGTCGCAGTTGTTCATCAGATAAACGCGTGACCAACTCTCGCATTCGGCGCGAAGAAGCGCGATTGAGTTCAACAAAAGATCGATCGATTGTCATTGGCAGTTCTCCCGGTTAAACCAAAAGAATCGGGGTCGGGATCGGTATCGGGGTCGTCCTTTCATTCGTTCGACACCGATACCGATTCCGATCCCGACCCCGATAAGAGAGGAGGGCCATCCATCTTAAAGCTGGTTGACTTTCCCGGTTTTCTTGTTCTTCCAGTATCCCCTCAGCGGGAGCGGGAAATTGAACTGAATGGCTCCGGGACAAGGACAATCATTGGCGCAGCAACCGCAGTACCAGCATTCTTCCGGGTGCAGAATAATTGGCGGCTTACCTTGCTGCGGATGTGGGATATACACATCGATCTGGCACGCTTCTACACAGATGTTGCACCCGTTACAAATTTCCGGGTTGAAGATCACCGGATAGTTCGGCGTAGTAATATTTGGAATCGCGAATAATTTTTCCTGAGACACGTTGACCTCCAGTTATTTCCCTTTGTATACACCCGTGTAGTCTTTGTTGTGGGCTTCGTATTGTTTTTTCATGTCCCCCCAGAACTCCTGAGGCAGTTCGCCGGTTTTCACTTTGTTGTTTTCCAGTTTGATCGTCAGAAACTTGTTCCATTCCGGCGGATCGATCGCCGGGTAGTCGATTCTCTGGAAATTCAACGGCATGCTGCTGGCCTTGCGAGCCATCGATGCGTGAATGATGATTTTTGCATATTCCAACATGCTGAGGTCTTCAAGACTGCGCATCAGCTTGTGAGGATCGAGAGCGAACAGCGAAGGCACCGATTCCTTTTCGATTTTTTGAAGGGCATCCAGCCCCATTTTGAAGAGAGACTCGGTTTTAAATTCGCTGACATAATACTGCATGGCCCTCGCGATCCCGGCGTGCAGTTCTTTCCACTCGACGCCGCCGCTGCGCTTGATCGGAGCGTAAACCCTGGTTTTCTCGGCTTCGAGCTGGTCCCGGGATATTTTTGACAGCCCGATCTCGCGCACATAGGCTGCCGCTTTGCGCCCCGCATATCTGCCGGTTGAGGCTGCGTGGCTGTGGTCCTCCGGAGCGAACATCTGAGTTCCGGCGGCATATAATCCGTCCAAAGATGTCTTCAGATTCCAGTCCACCAACACGCCTCCACCGTAGCCCACGTCGCGCCATTGAGGCAGGCTTTGGCCCTCGATGAACTTGTAGCTCTGGAGCAGGTCGCGGTTGATGTCAAAGCCGGCCTTGTCAAAAGTGTCGATAATGACCCGGGTTGTGGATTCTTCTCCCAGCATCAGTTTCCAGGTTGCTCTTCTCTCAACTTCCGGCATTGAAGGAAAGTCGCCGTAGAAAGGCAGCTCATATTCGCCTTTCATAATTCCTTCACGGATTTTCGCCTCGACTCCCGGCGCGGGCACCATGGCGCCCGCGTCAACCCAGCCCTGTATCGGATACGGCAGTCTCTTGCCTTTGGCATCCACGAGAGGAACATTCTCATAACTGGCATCTCCTGCCCCGCTATACCATTTGTGTTTCAGGCCGGTGGCAATCATCACCATGCCCGTGCTTTCCATCTTGGTCAACTCCGCGCCGGCCTTCCAGGCCATGATCGTGCCGTCACCGGACATCGTACGGGAGTGCATATTGGAATACCCGCCTAATTCCATGCTCATCAGCCAAAGGGAACCGCCTCCCGCCGTAGAGAGGATCGTGGCTTTGGATCTGAAGACCATGAATTCGCCGGTGCGGTTGTTGAGGCCGGTAGCTCCAATCACCCGAGCGCCCTGGACCCCGTTCTCCGTCAGCAGGCTGGTCCCCATCACGCGGTCAAAGATTTTGACGCCGAGGCGTTTGCATTCTTTTTTCAGCGCAGGTTTGAAGGTGCTTCCCCAGACGCGTATGACAACGTTATTCCTCTTTTCCGGCGGATTAAAATTCGGCTCTCCCATTTTGGGATCTGGCAGATAACTGTGGATTGTGCCGTAGCGGGGGGAAATCATGAACTTGGTCTTGTTATCCCGGCCCTCCGCGCCGACATATTCGTCATCGGTGTCCCTGATCTTGCCGCCCATCTGCTCCATCTCCAGCAGCGTGTCGAAGTCTTCGCGGCACTGAATCTGGATCCCGATTCCGTTGGAATAAGACCGGCCGGCCATGTGGCGTGCCCAGTCATCCGGATCTACTCTGGACAACGGATTTGCCGGGGCATCGCACCAGTGATCGCACCCCGGGCCTCCGGCGCCGCTCCGGACGGTATCTCCCTTTTCCACCAAAGCCACACTAAGCCCTTGCCTGGCGGCGTTGATTGCCGCCCAACATCCGGCGATCCCCCCACCGATCACCAGGATATCGGTGTCGATTTGCTGCTCCTGGCCAAAACGGATAGGATAGGGCCAGCTCGGCGGCTGACCTTCTTCTTTTAAATAATCGTGCCACGTTGTCATTTGCGCGACCTCCTTGATTAAAGATGAATACTTGCGGTCCCATGCAGATGAGATGGAAGGGATCATAAGAAAAGGCATTTTCAGAGTCAAGCTAGAACGGCAGCATTAATTCCCTCAAATAAAATCGAGGTTGGTATCGGTACCGCGGTCGATCAGAAAAAAGGCCGATTCCGATACCGACCCCGAACATGCGGTTCTGGGGATTTCTCGTCCAGAAGCTTAAAATGGACTATGGAATTGACCGGGCTTTTACTACATCTTATAGATGGAAGGTAATTTCGAAAGGAGGAACGATGAATAAGCGCAGAGCCTGTTGCCACATTCTGGCGGTTTTGGTTGTTTGTTCATTGGTTGCTGTCATTCCGCAGGGGATCCTTGCCCAATCAAAAGCGGGGCTTGAACTCTTCAATTCCTGGAAATTCCAGGAAGCGGAGAAAGCCTTTCGGGAAGCTTTGAAAGCTGATCCGAAAGATACGCCGACAAGTTTCTATCTTGGGCTCTCGCTTCTTCTTCAGGGAAAGAACAGCGATGCCCTGGATGTTTTCCTCAAAGCAAAAAGCAGTCAGGACAGGGCAGATCAATGGACCCGGCCGGCAATTCCCAGCGAACTGCAAATTCAATTGGCCCTGGCACGGGCGCGTCTAGGCCTGAAACAGTATGCCGAGGCGTGGAAGAATCTCGAGTCTGCAAGAATTGAAGACGGCAAGTCCTCCGACGTATATGTTTATCGGGGCGTTTATTATCTTCAGCAGGGAAAAAACCCGGAAGCAATAAAAGAGCTGCAAAAGGCGATCAGTCTGGATAAGAAAAATCCTTATGCCTATTACTATCAGGGTCTCGCCTATTACCATTCCAGTGAGGCTCAGAAGGCCATCGATGCGCTCAAGATGTTTCTCAGTCTGGCGCCGGATGCACCTGAAGCCCGCGAAGCACAACAGATACTCAACAAACTCTGTTAGTGGCTGACAGCTGTGTTTTACAAAGGTTCGCCTGGACGCGCAGAACCGGCCAGCCAGTCTTTCCCTTCTGCATAAAGTTTTTCCACGGCCGGACCGCGCAGACCGGGGAGTCCCTGTTTGACTCTGAAGCCATTCTTGACCTGCAGGTATGCAAGGTGTCGGTAGCCTTCCGGGAAGCGCGAGAGCAGCTCGTTATCCAACTTGACACTGACAGCGGGGTCAACCGGGTCGAGGCGATCCTTTTCGTAGATCGGCTGCCGCCGGACAATTGCCCATCGCCCTTGCCGCTTCTCGAAGAAGTCGTAGAATCGGCCGATGCATGCAACGTCGACCTGTATGCCATCCAAGGGAGCACGCTGATGAATGGTCATTTTTACCTGTGAGATCGCCCGATCTCCGGCAATTTCACATGTCCATCCGCCGAGGAAGTGAAGAATGTTCACTCCTTTATTAAATCCCTCCCGGCTCACCCCAATGAAATTGCGTGCCGGCCCTTGGAACCAGGTGGCTGTCATCCAGCCATCAGGATGCCAGACGGTCGCAAAGCGCTCCCAATCGGCAGCGTCGCGCCACAATACCCAGTTTTCAACCACCTCGCGAATCTCCAGTTTGTCCGGACTATACTCATGAGACATCAGTGATGCTTCCTCCAATCTCTGACCGATAGGATCAGGAATATATCAAAAAGACGACACGGATTATCACTGATTTCCGAAAAAGTAATCGGTGATAATCTGTGAAATCCGTGGCGTTTTTTAAGGGATCCTTATAAATTGAACGGCGTGCAGTCCAAACAATCCGAGAAAGGGAAAAACGATGAAAGGCTTCAGGATCGTCACGTTTGCAGCGGCAATGCTTTGTTTCAGCTTCACCGGCAACGCAGCCGGTAAAATCCGATGCGATCGCCAGTGCCTGGCCGGTTTTATGACAACCTATCTGAATGCGTTGGTCGCCCACGACTCCTCCAAATTGCCGGTTGCCAAGAATGTGAAGTACACGGAAAACGGCGTGCGCCTCAATCTCAATGATGGTCTATGGCACACCGCATCCGCACTGCCGACTTACCGACTGGATATCATCGATGAAGAAACGGGATCGGTCGGCCTGCTGGGCAGGATCGATGAGAACGGCAACAATAATTGGTTTGCCACCCGGCTGAAAATAGAAGATGGAAAACTTATTTCCGAGATTGAAAACCTGGTAGTCAGAAATGTTTCCATGCAGCCCCCTTCAAGCGGGGGCATGAAATTCAATACGGAACCGCATCCGTTGATGAAGGAAATCATACCGGAAGGCAAGCGGCTGTCGCGCGCGGAACTGGCGCGCATTGGCGATAGCTATTTTACCGGACTGGATACCGATCATGATGGGGCCAACGTCCCGTTCGATCCTGCCTGCCAGCGCAGAGAAAATGGAATGGTCTCGGCCAACAATTCTGACGCCCCGAAGGGCTCGATGTCCTGGATGGACTGCAAATCGCAGTTCGATACCCATTTCTCAGTGATCGTAACCAAGATTCGGGAGCGCCGGTTTGTGGCGGTCGATCCTGTTTATGGCTTGGCTTTCGCCATGGGTTATTTCGATCATGACGGCAGCGTTGCCAAAATGTCTGAAACACTCGACGGCAAACTAGTCGACGTCAGCCCGATGTTCCGACAACCGTTCTCTTTCATTATTGGCGAGGTCTTCAAAATTAAGGACGGCAAAATCCGTCAGATTGAAGCAGTGTTGATGGCGGTGCCGTTCGGCATGGAATCGGGCTGGTAGGAGCAGGCTTGGAGTGTTGTTTTCTGCCGGGAGCGCCGGCGCTCCCGGTCCCTCATGGAAAATTTGGATGTCGGACGAGTTTAAAGCTTCTGTAGCACCTCTCGAATCGCAGAATTCGCAAGCATGGTGGTTTGTCTTTTCAGGCTACAGACTGTTGACCATAAATTCGGAACGCGTCACAAAAATCCCTCTGGCAGTAGATCCCGAAAAGCTCGGTATTGCCGTTGCACGCCGTCTGTACATTGGGACTTTGCGGGGATTCCCCTGTTATGCCGCTGAATACAGCAGCGGCGAAGTTCCAGCCGGGTATTTGTTCGAAGAGCTCAGATCCCTTTTTGCCCGCATTGAGGAAACATCTTACCAGGCGGCGATGACAGCGGCGCACCTCCTGGAATGGGACAAGAATCACCAATTCTGCAGCAAGTGCCGTGGAGTGCTGAGGACGAGAACGGATATCCGGGCCAAGGAGTGCGACGAATGCGGACGGCTTGAGTTTCCGCGCATTTCTCCGGCGATCATTGTGCTCATAGAAAAAGGAGACTCGTTGCTTCTTGCACGATCCCCCCGGTTTGCAGGAGAGTTTTTCAGTGTTCTTGCGGGATTTGTTGAGCCGGGAGAAAGTCTCGAAGCGGCCGTGCGTCGGGAAGTGATGGAAGAGACGGGAATCAGCGTGAAGAACGTACGATACTTCGGCAGTCAGCCCTGGCCATTCCCGGACAGTTTAATGATCGGTTTCACCGCTGAGTATGCATCCGGCGAAATACAGATCGATGGCGAAGAGATCGTGGAAGCCGGCTGGTACCGGACGGATCAACTACCCAAAATACCGGGGAAATTAAGCATCGCAAGACAGCTCATCGACTGGTTTGTTGAGAAGCGCAAGTAGGCAGTAGGCAGTGGGCAGTAGGCAGTGGGCAGTAGGCAGTGGGCAGAGATCAGTAAAGAATTTACTGCACACTGCCCACTGCCTACTTATGCCACTTTTCATTCAAACCCGTGCCAGGTTGCGATATTCCCGAGCGGTTCCCTTTCTGTCCGGAATTGATTGATCGGATGCTCCCAATCCGGATACCCGATTGCGATTCCCAAAAGCAGAATTTTTGAATCGGGAATTTCGAGCGCCTTTCGAACCACCGCAGGATACGCGACTGCCTGGGCTTGAACGATCGTTCCCAATCCCTCGTTGGTTGCCAGAAGCATGATGTTCTGGACCACAGCCCCACAATCATACAGAGCCCACACGTTCACTCCTTTGGTCTGGTAATAGAATTCGCGACCGGTAAGAAGATAGATAACCGCCGGCGCACCATAATGCTTGAAATTCTGGACCCGGCGGGAATCCCAGTCCTTTGGGGTCACCAGGCGGTTTTGTTTGTCGAGGACACGAATTCGCGCAGCATACCGCTCCGGGAATTCAGGAGGACGAGGCACATCAGGAGACGGGCTGGTTGAACTCTTTTCCAGAAAACCTTCCCTGATTTCATTCAACGGTTGGCCTGTGGCAACCGCGAATTCCCATGGCTGGGTGTTGGCCCAAGAAGGAGCTCTTGTCGATTGCTCCAATATTTTTTTCAGAATCTCCAGGGGAACCGGGTCGGGCTTGAAGGCGCGAATGCTTTTTCTGTGATTGATCGCATCGGAAATATCCATAGTGCAGTTGCTCCCGGAAATAAAACCTTGTCGATGTTTCAGATGAGCGACACGAAATGAACGACCCGGCAAGAATACGCCAAATGGACTTAGAGAGGTTGCTTTTTCTTGTCTCATTCGTAAGAATGGTGCCTCGATTCTTGCGTTTGGAAACACAACTCAGTCAGAAACAGACTATCGCCCGATGTGCCACGGAGGTGTCGCGTCTTGCACAAGCGTTTTTTGACATATGAAAACGGATTGCTGGTCCTCCTCGCTGTAAGTTTTGGATTCGCATTCTTCGACCGAAACGCCATCAGCTACCTTGCGCCATACATCGTCCGGGATCTCCGGATCAACAACACCCAAGTCGGAATGCTCGGCTCGGCTCTATCGCTCAGCTGGGCTGTGTCTGCTTTTGTCATTGGGCGGTGGTCCGATGCCGCAGGAGTGCGCAAGCCGTTTCTGGTCGTCATCCTGCTGGTCTTTTCCTGCTGCTCGATCTTTTCCGGCCTGTCAACCAACTTTTATATGCTGCTCGCGTCGCGGCTGATCATGGGAATCGCGGAAGGCCCGTTGATGCCCATTTGTCTGGCGATCCTGACGGTCGAATCGTCACCGACGCGGCGCGGACTCAATATCGGCTTCGTGCAAAGCGTTTTCGCCTCATTGCTCGGCGCCGCCATTGCGCCGCTGGTGCTGGTTCAGCTGGCGGAATGGTTCAACTGGCGGGTGGCATTCTTTATCGCCGGCATCCCGGGAATACTCTGCGCCCTGGCCGTTCTGCGATTTGTACGCGAGCCACAAACCCCGCCTATGACTGCGCAGGCTGACAGCCCCGGCGAAAGAGGGCTGGCCATATTCTTCCGCGAACGGAATATCTGGTTGTGTGCCGGTATTGCCTGTCTGATGGTTTCCTGGCTGATGCTGCACCAGTATTTCTTGCCCCTGTTCCTCACGACGGTTCGCGGCCTCAGCAACCGGCAAATGAGCCAGGTAATGAGCGTAACCGGGATCTGCGCGGCGATTGTCGGCCTGGTTGGTCCGGCGATTTCGGACCGCGTTGGCAGAAAGCCGGTGATTGTCTGCGCGCTCCTGCTGAGCTTGGTCACACCGCTTGCCGGGCTGTATTTCCACGGCCCGATCCCGATTCTGGCGGCGCTGATGTTTGTCGGATGGATTGGTACGGCTGCCTTCGCGCTGTTTATGGCGGTCGTTCCGGGTGAGACGCTGCCCGCGCGCCACGCTGCGACAGCCTCGGGCATGGTCGTCTGTATCGGTGAAGTGATCGGCGGTTCCTGCGCACCGCTTTTGGGCGGCCGGGCTGCAGATCTGACAACCCTGGCAGCGCCCATTATGATAGCGGCTGCCTGCGCGGTTGGTGGAACGATTCTCTCCCTTTTCTTGAAGGAAACCGCTCCGGTAAAAACCGGTTCGTGCGCTGCCGCTCAACTTGAGACTGCGGTACGTTGAGGGTTTTTGTGGGGCGGCTCTCCAGAGCCGCCTGGCCGAAGGCCGCTCTCCACGGTGCTTGCGCGCCGGGCGGCTCTGGAGAGCCGCCCCACTTACGTTTCACTAGAGGCTACGCTCTTTCCTTGGGTTCAAACATGATTAACCGGTTATCAGCCCGGCGTAGAAATCGTTGCCTTTGTCATCCACCAGAATGAAGGCAGGGAAATCTTCAGCTTCGATCTTCCACACAGCCTCCATGCCCAGCTCGGGATAATCAATGCATTCCACTTTTTTTATATTCTCTTCGGCCAGAATGGCAGCGGGACCGCCGATGGAGCCGAGGTAGAAACCGCCGTGCTTTTTGCAGGCCTCGGTCACCTGTTTCGAGCGGTTGCCTTTGGCAATCATAATCAAGGAGCCGCCATTCTGCTGCAGCAGGTCGACGTAAGAATCCATGCGGCCGGCTGTGGTGGGGCCAAAAGAGCCGGAAGGTTTGCCCGGAGGAGTTTTGGCCGGTCCGGCGTAGTAAATCGGGTGATTCCTCAGGTACTCAGGCAGCGGCTTGCCGGCATCGAGCAATTCTTTGAATTTTGCGTGAGCAATATCGCGGGCGACAATGATGGTGCCGTTCAAAGAAAGCTGCGTGGCGACCGGATACTTGGTCAATTCAGCCAATATCTGCTTCATGGGCTGGTTCAGGTTGATTCTGACAACGCCGTGCGTGTGCTTGCCGCGGTATCGGCCGGGAATCAAACGGCCGGGATTGTCATCCATCTGCTCGAGCCAGATGCCGTCTTTATTGATTTTGGCTTTGATATTGCGATCGGCCGAGCAGGAAACACCCATGCCCATCGGGCAGGACGCGCCGTGGCGGGGCAGACGAATCACGCGCACGTCGTGAGCAAAATGCTTCCCGCCGAACTGCGCGCCGATTCCGGATGCCTGCGCTGCTTTGAGCAGCTTGTCTTCCATCTCCAGGTCACGGAAAGCCTGGCCGCCTTTATTCCCGACAGTCGGAAGGTGGTCCAGGTATCCGGCCGAAGCGAGTTTAACCGTTTTCAGCGTGCTTTCGGCGCTGGTGCCGCCGATAACGAACGCCAGGTGATAGGGCGGGCAGGCTGCAGTGCCCAGCGTTTTCATTTTGGCTACAAGAAACTTTTCCAGGCTCTCAGGATTGATCAGGGCCTTGGTTTCCTGGAACAAATAGGTCTTATTGGCGCTGCCACCGCCCTTTGCAACGAACAGGAACGTGTACTCGTTTCCGTCGGTGGCATAGAGATCGATCTGAGCAGGAAGATTGCATCCGGAGTTTATCTCATTGTACATGTCGAGAGGGATCGTTTGAGAATAACGCAGGTTTTCTTCGGTGTAGGTTTTGAAAACCCCCTTGGAGAGATATTCCTCATCTTTGCAGCCGGTCCAGACCCTTTGGCCCTTTTTGCCGATAATGGTCGCCGTACCTGTGTCCTGGCAGAAAGGCAGTTCGAATTTCGCCGAAACTTCGGCATTGCGCAGCATGGCGATGGCAACACCGCGGTCATTATTTGAAGCCTCCGGATCGCTGAGGATCCTGGCGACCTGCTCGTTGTGCTTGCGCCGCAGCAGAAAGGAAACATCTCTCATTGCCTGGTTGGCCAGAAAAACAAGCCCTTCAGGTTGAATTTTGAGGATCTCCTCGCCGTCAAGCTTAGTTGTGCTGATGTA
>JBEKKY010000093.1:0-10649 GCA_050010475.1 Acidobacteriota bacterium
CGCAATAAGCGGGATGGATATATGGTTGGAATCTCTGCCGAATCAGTCCAGCGTAAGCTACAGGCAGGTGAAGATTTCGTATTTCTAGATGTCCGCTCGCCGCAGGAACACGCCCAGGTGCGGCTGCCAAACTCAACCTTGATTCCGCTTGGCGCTCTTCGAAAGCGGCTTGCCGAGCTGCCAAAAGATAAAGAGATTGTCACCTTCTGTGCCATTTCCCTGCGTGGATATGAAGCATCTTTGATCCTCAGAGCTGCTGGATTCTCCAATGTGAGAGTATTGGATGGCGGAGTAGCCATGTGGCCTTACGAAAAGGAAATGTGATCGATGGCTCTCGATACCGAGTCGAAGAAGGGTTCTGCACAAATCAGCCAAGCGGAGACAGTCCGGATTTGGATTCTCACAGACAATTACTATGATGCGTTGCGCCCCGACCATGTAGTC
Organism: Acidobacteriota bacterium; assembly: GCA_050010475.1. Classification (GTDB taxonomy): domain Bacteria; phylum Acidobacteriota; class UBA6911; order UBA6911; family UBA6911; genus UBA6911. The sequence continues at coordinate 445 of JBEKKY010000093.1, forward strand.
GCAAAACGATACCGAGTGCGGCCAGGCGAGTCCATCCATGCCGAACACGGTCTTGCGTATTTTATTGAAACCGTAGTTGATGGCCAAACAAGCACCTGCGTTTTTGATTTCGGACTGGATCCTCGCGGAATCATAAACAATGCCAAGCTTTTGAACATAGATTTTGGAAGAGCGGATGCTTTCGTCTTGAGCCATGGCCATTTTGATCATTGGACGGGCGCGACAGAAGTGTTGAGGCAGAACCCGGGATCCGCAGAAAAAAGAATGCAATTCTATGTAGGAAAGGAAGCATTTCTGCACAGATACTCACGCCGGAGTGGCACTGGCGAATTGATGGACATTGGTCAGTTAGACAGGCAAGCCATTCAGGAATCCGGAGTGCGCGTGACAGAAGTGACAACGCCGACTCGGATCATTCCAGGATGCTACAGCACCGGAAAAATCGAGCGCGTCACGGGATATGAAAGCGTGCCCCCAAGCTTGCTTGTCGAACGCGACGGCAAAATTCAGCCGGATGACTTCAGGGGCGAGCAGGCCCTCTTTTTCAATATCAGGGGCAAAGGGATTGTAATCCTCTCAGGCTGTGCCCACGCGGGGATAGTCAACACAATCAAGCAGTGTCAGAGAGTTTCCGGAATTAAAAAAGTGCATGCAGTTCTCGGCGGATTTCACCTGATAAATGCAAAACCCGAAATTATTCAAACCACTGTAGCGGATATAAAAGAAATTGGACCGGACTTCATTGCACCGGCCCATTGCACCGGTTTCGAAGCGATCGTCGCATTCAGTCAGGCTATGCCCAAGGAGTTCATCCTGAACACGGCGGGAACTCAATACACTTTTTCTGCAAGCTAATCAGAAGAGCCGTGTCTTCAAATGCGAGGTGCATTATCATGAAAAACAGATACTCTCGACGTGAAGCATTGCAATTGGGAGCCGGGGCCGCGGTGGTGGGAATCTCCAGCCAGGCAATAACTGCTTCTAAAGCAGGGCCAAAGCCCGACCAGAAAGAGGTGAATCGTATGGCTGCCGTGAGTGAATTCAACAAGTATGGCGAAGAATTGGAAAATACTCTGATCCTGCGAACATCTCCAATCGCGGTGAAGATGTTGGAAAAGGAATCGGATATTCCCAAAGAAGCGATGCGGTCGAAGAAGGACCGCAAGTACCACATAGCCCAATGCCAGGCTTTCGCCCTGTCAAGGCGGGAGGGGACAACCGTAGCGATGCTGAAGGAAGATCATTGGTGCCCGGCAGCTCCGATGGCTTATGGACTGGTGAAAAGACCGGAATCCGTTCAGAGCCGGAGCCACCCGTACGATTACTTCGAATATGGCAAGTACATCGGAATCGTAACGGCTCCTTTGAAGAAAGCCACTTATATCCCCGACGTAGTCATTATGTGGGCGAAACCTGCCCAATTAAGGGCGCTGCTGTTGTCGATGGAGATTGAGGATGTCCCCCAGGTAAGCAGCCACTTCTTTCCTCCTTCCTGTGCATGGTCCGTCGTGAATCCGATGAAAACCGGCCTTTATTGGGTTGTTTTGCCGGATCCGGGTGAATATCAGCGGGCGCTCACCGAAGAAGGGGACATGATGTTCTCTGTGCCGCAGAGCCGGATGCAAAGCATGATGGCGGGCTTGAAAGCCAACGAGCATGGGGCTTTTGCATATCGAGAACATTCCATGTTCATGCAGCCGGATTTCGAGCAGCCCGAATTTTATACGGATATGTTCAGAAGCTGGGGATTGGATACCAAATAAAAACAAGTCAAAGCTTTCCCTATGCCGTCACGACCTCTTTTGAAGATTCGGCAAGTCCCCGGTCAATAAATTTTGCAGAGGCTCTCACCAGGACTTTGTCGTTCTGCTCGAGCTCCGCCTCGAGCACGAAGAGCGGTGGTTCGTACTCCCGAAGCCAGGCTTTGACGCACGCTGTTTGGTCGATGTTAACAGGTAAAGCAAAACGAATGATCAGCCTGGCAGTTACTGCGGCTATGTGATGGGCAAAAAGGCAGTTTGTCATAGCCGAATCCAGCAGCAAAGAAGTGATGCCTCCGTGCAGGAAACCGGGATATCCCTGATAAAGCTTGCTGCAGGGAAACTCCGCCTGAACTCCTTTGTCGGTTCGCACGAAAAATCGAAGTGCCAGCCCGGAAGCATTCTCCAGGCTGCAGCCAATGCAGTCTGGATGGACTTCTCTTTTTGTGAGCTCGATGTTCTCCTGTGTTGGATTCATTAAGGCCGCACTCCGGGCTGACAGCAATCAATCATAAGCTTTTCGAACGACTTCATCGGCTAAACAGGGCTTCAAAATTTCGCTCCACTGAGGGCCAATCCAGGAATCCAGCTTCTGGTGAGCTATGAAATATTTTTGAGGGATGGGGTGTGTACCCGCTATTACCTTCAAACCGAACTTTTCGGGGATTGTCTTTAAGAAGTACTCCAGAAAAGGACAGGGCGGATACCCGACAAGGAATCCCGTGGCCAGGTGAATGACCTCGGCGCCATTCTTCTTCATTTCTTCCGGAGCATATTCTATATTCCCTCCCTGACATCCACCGCACGTCGCAAAGCCGACCAATTCCAGCTCTCTGCCTTCATAGACCGCGAAGGCTCCCTGCTTTTCGCGCAGGGATCGGAGACATTTGCCGCCGGTGCAGGTTTGATATCTGGCGCAGATGATGATTCCAATCTTTACCTTTTCGTTCATTTCAGGCCTCCAATATTGGAAAGACCCAAATCACGATGCGCTGCCTAATGTCCGCATTGGTCTTGATGGGCCTTGCAGGAATTATCCATCGAGAGTTCCTGGAGCCGGTCGTCTCCCAGTAGCGCGATGTTTTCCTTAACTGTCATAGCCCCGGCGCCATATACCTTGATTCCCATCGAATTCAATTTCATCAGGGCGCCTCCACCGATGCCACCAACAATCATGGCATCGATCTGGTTGCCATTAAGGGCCATGATGGGATTGCACGCACCGTGTTCATGGTGCATGTTCCTGTTATCCAACCCTAAAACCTGGTTCTGATCGGTATCGACTATGATGAAAGCCGGCGCCGAGCCAAAGTGGCCATAAACGGTACTTTCCATTCCCTCATTAAGCTGCACTGCGAATCCTACTTTCATTTTTGCTCCTTTAACTTTGCTTTCCCCTGCATTTTTCGATTACATATGCCCCTTCCTTTTCCAGGGCCTCTGCCAAATCCCTCTGCTCTGTGAATGTTCTCTCCCTTACAGGATGGGCAGTTATTCGGTCTGCCTGTTCCATAGGGTAATTCCCATGAGTGTTGACAGTCATAACACTTGAATTTCCTTACGGCAGGATCACTAGCCATTGAAATCTCACCTCCTTCTATTTTCAGCGCTTTGCCTTTGACCAGCGCTTCTGCAACCTTTCTGTGTGCAGACTCAACGATCCTCCCAAATGTTTGGCGCGAAATTTTCATCTTCTCCGCCGATTTTTCCTGATACAGCCCCTCGAGATCAGCAAGCCGGATGGCCTCAAATTCATCTATTGTCAAAACGACTTCTTCCAGATCGGATAGGGGGACACCTCTCGGCTTAAAATATTTGCTTCCGGGTTGACACCCAATCTGCCTGCAATTTAGTGGCCTTACCATATCTGTAAACCTTCCAAAAGTATTATGAGCATATGCTCATAATATGTCAACAACAGATTCCGGTTCATTATCGAAACATCCGGAAATAGAACATGTCCGATTGCGATTCGCAAATGGATGCCTCCTGGCGTGTATTGCTCCGAGGCATGGAGATTGCTTAAAGTAGTATTTGTTGTGCAGCCGCGAGTGGAGTTGAGACCGATCAGTCGCCACTCCATGGGATTGTGCTATCAATGCAAATCAGACCTAAATTGAGGTCGCGCATCAGAGTTCCCAAGCTTTTCATGTTGTGCCTGGAGTAACTATTTCATGTTAGCCGATGAAATCTATACAGAGGTGCTGGCAATTGCAGCCGAACACCGTGTGGCCGACATCAGAGTTGGGCTTGGCTACACAGCTGTTGCCCTGGAGGATGGTCGCTGCGGATTAGCCTATACGCTACACGAGAAGGAATATGAGTCCTGCACGGTGATTGCGGAAGCGGGCACGCTGGTGGGCCGCAAGGCGTCGGAACTGATATCCTGGATGAAGCAGTCTGACGTGACGGCCGGTGCAATTGGACTCGCAACCGCGAATGCCCTCATCGATATTCCACATGGCGCAGCCGAGTCGGACATTTTGGACCTGCTGCCGGTGGGATCCGAAGATGCCGTTGGAATGATTGGATACTTCGTCCCCCTGGTTGGTCCGATAAGAAAGCGCGCCCGGATCCTGCACATTTTTGAGCGCAAACCGATTCCCGACCTCGGTGTGTTGCCTGATTCAGCCGCCGGTGATCTATTGCCCGAATGTCAGGTCGTTGTTCTTTCGGCGACAACCCTCCTGAACCAGACGATTGATGGGCTGCTTGCGTACTGTAAGGCAGCCCGGGAAATCGCGATTCTCGGTCCCAGCACGCCCTTTCTGTCCGATCCTCTCAGGAAGCGGGGCGTCACTATTCTCTCGGGAGTTCAGGTGGTGGATACTCTCCAGGTCCTCCGGGTTGTTAGCGAAGCGGGTGGCACTCGGAAGTTCGGGTCGGCCGTCCGGAAACTGACGTTACGCGTGTCAAACTTGGCTCGATCTGATTAACCGGACCATCAGCGTTCGAACTACGCGACAGGTGCTCATCCGCTCAGGACTCCGAGCTATTGCAGAATGCATGAACAAGAATATAATAGACATGCAAAATGCAACAGCATTTCGGAGAATTGGGATGACCAAAGATTTAGATGGCCGGGAGAGAACAATACTGGACTCTATCAACGAGGGCGTTTTCACGGTCGATCTGCAGTGGCGAATTACTGCTTTCAATCGGGCGGCGGAGCAAATCATAAAAGTAGGCTGTCGTGAAGCCCTGGGCCGGCAGTGCTGCGATGTATTTCGAGCAAACATCTGTGAAAATGCCTGCATTTTGAGACGCACGATGGCGAGCGGCAAACCTGTCCTCAATGCCACGGCTCATATTTTCAGTCAAACAGGCAAACGTATTCCGATCAGAATCTCGACTGCCGTTCTTCGAGATGACGAGGGTCAGGTAATTGGAGGAGTGGAGACTTTTCAAGACCTCAGCCCTATTGAACAGCTGAAGAAAGAGTTGCAGGGCAAATACACCTTCGAGGATATCGTGGGCCGAAGTGCGGTCATGACGAAGCTCTTCGATATCCTTCCGCAAATCGCGCAGAGCATCAGTACGGTGCTCATTGAAGGACCAAGTGGAACAGGCAAGGAACTCTTTGCCCGAGCCATTCATAATCTGTCACCGCGAAACAAGAAGCCCTTCATTGCCGTGAATTGTGCAGCCCTGCCGGACACGCTCCTGGAGAGCGAATTGTTCGGATATAAGGCAGGCGCCTTCACGGATGCCAGACGCGAAAAGCCAGGACGTTTTGCGCTGGCGCACGGCGGGACGATCTTTCTCGATGAGATCGGAGATATTTCGCCGGCGATGCAGATGCGCCTCCTGCGTGTGCTTCAGGAACGCATGATTGAGCCTTTGGGTTCCGTGGAGCCGTTGAAAGTGGATGTGCGAGTCATTGCCGCCACCAACAAGGAGTTAAGCCAGCTTGTGCGCAAAGGCAGTTTTCGTGAGGATTTATATTACCGAATTCGTGTGGTAAGCCTGACATTGCCTGACCTCAGCCAACGTCGGGAGGATATCCCTCTTCTTATCGATCATGTGGTTTCCAAATTCAATCAGCTCCAGGGGAAAGACATAGAAGGAGTCTCGGAAGAGGTCATGGCGCGATTGATGGAATACGAGTACCCGGGGAATGTGCGTGAGTTGGAGAATATAATTGAGCAAGCCTTCGTGCTGTGCTGTGGCAGGATCATCGAGCTGCACCATCTCCCGGCCGAACTTCGACCTATAGGCCCCGCCAAGTATGCAGGCCCTGGCCCGATGTCCCTGCAATCTATGGAGAAATTGCTGATTCGCGAGGCCCTTCGACGCCACAAAGGCAACAGAACGAAAGCTGCACTCCAGCTTGGAATAAACCCAAGCACGCTGTACCGAAAAATGAAAACGCTGCGCATTGAGTCCGGCGACGAAAACACCAAATAAATATCCGCCCGGGAGAAGCTCGATCCGTGATTATTTGAACCCCGGGGCTATGCTTTCTCAGCGTTTGTTGGCACTGCTTGTCGGATACCCGCGCCCACGCCAAGCGCCGAACCCACCTTCCAGCGGCCGCACTCTCTCGATCCCGTTTTTTCTTAGCAGAAGCGCCGCACGTGCGCTTGTAGCTTCGTTCGGTCAGGTGCAGTAAAGAATCACCTCTTTGCCTTGCGGCAACAGGTCGCTTCTATCTCCAAACTCTGACGCATCCATGTGCAGAGCACCCGGGATTATTTCCGGTTCAGCTTCAAAATCAAAGGCATCCCGCAGATCCACGATGACCGGACTCTCGCCGTCATCCAGTTTCTGCTTCAGTTCCTCCACGCTGATCCGAGCGACCCGTAACTGTCTGATGAATCTCCGGCGCGCCGCGTATTTGTACAGAATATAACCTGCCAGTCCAGCGCTCAGCAGAAGCACCAGGCTTCCCCCCAACGCAGCAATTTGCCCGGCCACGCGCTCGATTTCGCCGCTGAATAAATAACCTGTTCCCAGGAAAATACTTGCCCAAACCAGCGTTCCTATGACGTCAAAGAGCAGAAATCGGCGGAGCTTCATTTTGATGATGCCCGCCAGAGGAGGAGATACCGTATTGAGACCCGGTACGAATTTCGCCAGCAGCAACGAGCGCGCTCCCTGTTTCCTATAAATTCCTGCCGTCCGGCGCACACAGGAAGCAGGTTCTAACGAAATCTTGCACAGGAGGTTGAGGATCCTGTGACCTTTGCGGCGTCCCAACTGATACCAAATCAGGTCCGCCGTCACCGCTGCAAAGACAACGCCGATAAGTGATGTCCCCAGGCTTAGCCGCCCGGTTCCTGCAAGCGCCCCCGCAGCGAGCAGAATGGGAATCGAGGGGATGGGAATTCCAAGTTGTTCTGCAAAGACCCAGGCGATCAGCAGGCTGTAGCCATGATGGAAGAGAAAGTCGATTGTGCCGCGCATTGAAAAAGGTTCGCCCCAGAACTAACCGATTTAGATGACACATGCTCCAGACGAATGCAACCCGTTTTAAGGAAGCAGGGAATCGACGGAATCATGTGATCCGTTACGCGAATGAATCATGATGATAATTCATTTTTGACTTTTTTAGATTTTTATTGACAGTCCAACAGTTTACATATTATATTGTTTCCATATTAGGAAACATAAATACCATGAAACGATCAGATGAAAAAAAAAGGCTGCTAAACAAGATCTTCGAAATGCAGTGTGAAATCTGCAAGGCTCTCGGTCACCCGCTCCGCCTCGCCATTGTGGACAGGCTCAAAGATGGGGAGATTGCTGCAGTGGATTTGATCGCCCAACTGGGGCTTTCAAAAGCCAACCTCTCAAAGCATATGGCGCTGCTCACCCATGGCGGGATTGTGGAGCCGAGGCGCGAGGGGAGGCAGATTTTTTACCGTCTCACTGATCCGGAGATTCATCAGGCCTGCACCATCATGCGATCCATTCTCTACCGGCGGTTAAAAGAAGGAGAGAAGCTGGCCTTGGCGATCCATTCCGTTGAGGCTCCATTGGCAAAAGTGCATTAGTAACGCCCGTTTATGAGTGAACTATGAAAAGACAACATCATGTCAAATGGTTCGTTTTCGTGATTTGGATTCTTCTCGGCCTGCCACTTTCGGCCCAGCAGAAGCTGTCGCTTTCCGATGCAGTCGCTCGGGCTTTGGAGAATAATCCGGACCTGGCGGTTGACGCACCTGGCCAGCAGGCTGCCCGTTCCGAATTCAAAGCCACCAGAGCGGGCTACCTGCCGCGCCTCGATTTTGAGCAGTCATACCTGGCCGGTGACAACCCTGTTTTTGTTTTCGGAACGCTCCTCACTCAGCGGCGATTCACGGCTGAAAATTTTGCACTCCCTTTACTAAATAATCCCTCCGCAACCGACAACCTCCAGACGCGAGCAACCGTGCAGCAGAATATCTGGGATTTTGGGAGGACCGGCAACCTCCGGGAACAGGCCCGGCTTGGTATCGAAATGGCGGACCAATTCTACGAGGAGCACAAACGGCAAGTCCTGTTTTATGTTTTTGATGGCTATTACTCAACTTCACTGGCAACCGACGCTCTCGAAACCGCCCGTGCGGCGTTACGTTCAGCGGAATCAATTGAGAGCCAGGCCAAAGCCAGAGTGGAAAGCGGCCTGGCGATCGAGGCAGATTTGCTGCGAAGCCGCGTCTACCTCTCGACAGCAAAACAGGAGGAAATTCAGGCGCAAGGACAGCTCGAGGCCGCCCGAGCGCAACTGAATCGTCTGATGGGAAATCCACTTGGCGAGGCCGTTGGCCTAACTGCGCCCCTGACGATCACGCGCATATCTCTCCCCTCCGAAGAGGCGCTGCTTACCGAACAAAAGAAGCGTCGGCCGGACTATCAGAACCTCCTCGCCGAACTGCGGCAGGCAGAGCTTGCGGTCAGCGCCCGCTCGAAAGAACGCCTGCCCGTGATCGAGGGATCCACCACCTGGGAAGCGGATAATCCTTCACTGCACGAATATGGTGGCAGCAACTGGTCGGCCGGAATCACCTTGCGCTGGAATCTGTTTTCCGGCGGAAGCGATGCGGCGCAACTGGAAGCGGCCCGTCAACGGCTTGAACAAAAGAGGCGACAAATATCAGCCATGGATTCGGCCATGGCGCTCGAAGTCCGCAGGGCTCTTATTCAGTACCGTGCAGCCGAACAACAGGTTGAGGCCGCTCAGGCTGCTGAAGCCCAAAGTGAAGAAGGTCTCCGGATCCTGCGGAACCGGTACGATGCAGGCCTGGCTACAATGACCGATCTCCTCTCGGCAGAGACAGCACGCAGCAGTGCACGGACCTATCTGGCCCAAGCCATCTATCGCCAGCGGCTTAGCTACGCACAAGTCGAATATGAAGCCGGCGTCTTGAGCCCGTCATCGCCGGCAATGAATCTGCAATGAGTTACGCCCGAGAGCGATGCCGTCTCCGGGTCTTGAATTTGAATGCCTGAAAAGGGGCAAAGACATGAAATCCAAAGCTCTACTTCTTGTGGTTCTTTCGGGACTTTCGATCCAGATTGCATGCAGCGAGAAAAAGGCCGGCAAACAGGAAACTGCAGGGCAGCCTGTACCAGCCAGCATCCTTGCCGTTCAGTATGAATCTGTCCGGTCCATTATGGAGGCACCCGGAACGGTACAGCCGCGCGATCGAATTTCGCTCGCTTCGCAAATCAATGGGTTCGTTCGCGAGACGCGCTTCCGTGTTGGCGATATTGTGAAAAAGGATCAGATTCTCGCCACACTTGACGCAAGGGATGCCCAAAGCCAGAAGGCCGCAGCTCAGGCTGCGGTTGATGAAGCCGAGGCCGCTCTCTCAGAAGCCCGAAAAGCATATCAGGCTTCAGTAGAAATGCAGGCAGCTGCGAAAGCCTCTTCGGAACTGGCATTCCAGACCCTCGTACGCTACCAAAAGCTTTCCGATTCCCGTTCGGTATCTCCGCAGGAACTCGATGAGGTTCGGGCAAGACGAAATGCCAGCAGCGCAGAGCTGGCTTCGCGTGAGGCTATGGTGGCCGCCGCTCAAGACCGGATCAAGCAGGTAGAAGCCAAAATATCCCAGGCCAAAGCGCAATCCGGCCGCGCAGACGTAATGTTGAGCTGGACTGAAATCAAAGCTCCTTCTTCCGGAAGAATCATCCAGCGCCTGGCGGATCCCGGAACCGCCATATTCCCCGGAACGCCTTTGCTGGTTATTGAATCCATTGACAGGCCTCAAGTGCTTGCAGACGTCCCGACCGAACACTCCGACATCCTGCATCTGGGCTCGACCGTGAGGCTCCGCGATGCTGAAACAGGAACTGTTTCAGAGGGACGGATCTCGGAAATTGTCCCACTATCGAATCCAGCGACGCACAGCATCCAATTCAAAGTCGATCTCCCATCGAACCTCTCGATGCCTAGCGGTCAGTTCGTAAAAGTCGAGCTGCCGGTTGGCACCAGAGATGCTCTGCTGGCTCCACGTG
>JBEKKY010000094.1:0-21266 GCA_050010475.1 Acidobacteriota bacterium
CGATACAGTCGTCGGTCGACAGTCGCCAGTCGTCAGTTTTTTAGGTATTTAGGCTCTCCTTGCGATTCACAACTGCCGGTACTGTCCATGCTGTTCAGAAAAGCCGCGGTCTTGCTGGCGACTGACGACTGGTGACTGATGACTGCCTTGACTTCAAAGCGCACGGCCCATAGACTCAGTCTGAAAACCTGAGGGTGAGATGTCGGATACTAATTTGCAAATAGCGGATCGGAAAATTATCTACTTGGAACCATTTTCCGGAGTCAGCGGCGACATGATGGTTGGAGCGCTGCTCGATCTCGGCTTCAATTTTGAGGAGTTAAAAGAAAAGCTTAATCTCCTTCCATTGAAGGGATATCGGCTTTCCTTTGAAAAATGCAGCCGGTCCGGCATTCAAGCCACCAAATTCAACGTACAGGTGGACCATTCCCATCATCACAGAACGTTTGCGGATATCCGGCAAATGATCGAGTCCAGTGGGCTTTCCGCATGGGTAAAGGAAAAATCCATCGAGGCTTTTCGAAGGCTGGCCGAAGCAGAAGGGAAAGTTCACGGACAGCCTGCCGACAAAGTTCACTTCCATGAAGTCGGCGCTGTCGATTCGATCATCGACATCGTTGGGACGATGATTGCTCTCGAATCGTTCATCCCGGCCCGGGTCATCTCATCCGCGATCAATGTTGGTCAAGGGACGCTTGAATGCCAGCATGGGATTTATCCGGTGCCGGGTCCTGCAGCTCAAGAATTGCTAAAGGGTATTCCCATCTTTTCGAACGCCGTCACAGGAGAATTGACTACGCCGACGGGCGCAACGCTGGTGACGACACTGGTGGAGCTTTTTGGAAAAAGGCCTGAGATGAAAATTCTTGCGACCGGATACGGCGCAGGGACGCGCCAGACTCCCGGAAACGCAAATGTTCTCAGGATCAGTCTAGGCGAGGCGATTGCTGATGCGAGTCCCGAAGAGCAGGTGGCGGTTATCGATGCGACCATCGATGACATGAGCGCTCAGGTTTATGGATATTTTCAGGAGAAGGCTCTGGCATCCGGGGCTTTGGATGTTTATTCGACCCCCATTCAGATGAAGAAAAACCGTCCGGCGCTGAAGATCACCTGCATCTGCGCCGTCGCGAATTTGGATCGATTGGCCTCCTTGATTTTTCGTGAAACCACGACCATCGGGATACGGTACGTTGTCGCTCAACGAAAAACCCTGCAAAGGGAGTTCGTACAGGTGGAGACGGATTGGGGGACGGTCGCGATGAAAATTTCCTTGTTGAACGGAGATCCGGTCAACTTTGTCCCCGAATTTGAAGATTGCCGCCAGCTGGCGGTGAAGACAGGCGCAGCCCTGAAAGAAGTTCAGGCAGCGGCCATTCACGCTTACCTGCAGTCCAGAAAAAAATGAGGGTTTTCCTTTGTCGTCAACGCGTTAACCCGTAAACGCGCGAACGCGTAAACGGGAAAGAGGATTAACAATGTCGGAAGAACTACTTTCTCAGATCACGATCGAAGATTTTGCCAAGGTCCAAATGCGCGTCGGGCAGATTGTGGAAGCGGAAAAAATAGAAGGTTCGCGCAGGCTCATTAAGCTCAGGGTTGACATCGGAACTGAGGTGCGCCAGGTGGTTGCGGGAATTGCCGAAGCGTATGAGCCTGCGAACCTGCTGAACAGAAAAGTGGTCATCGTGGCCAATCTGAAACCGGCGAAACTCATGGGCGTCGAATCCAACGGCATGATTGTGGCCGCTTCTATCGACGGAAAGCCGGTCCTGGCAACCTTCACCGAAGAAGTGCCAAACGGCTCCCTGCTCAAGTAGAATTAATATCTGCGCTCCTGCACATATGATAAGATCTTTTCGGCGTTTGTTTTGAGTTGCTTGGCCGGGATTATCCGCAGGCGAGAGTGTCCCTTGACTCCTCACGAGATTTACAAGCTGATCGAAGACGGCATGGCGCAGGTGGACGAAGAAATCAAGCGCCAGTCCAGCTCCGGAGTTCAACTGATAGATCACGTCGGCCGGTACATCTGCAATAGCGGGGGCAAGCGTATCCGGCCTGCGGTTCTTTTGCTCGGCTCTCAAATGTGCGGGTACGACGGGCCGGTCGGGCCCAGGCTCGGCGCCGTGATTGAGCTCATTCACTCTGCTACCCTGCTTCACGACGACATCATCGATAACGCGAGCGTCCGCCGGGGGCGCGCATCCGTGAATGCGCAATGGGGAAACGAAATCACCGTCCTGATGGGCGACTGGCTCTACATGACCTCCTTCAGGCTCGCGCTCGGAGAGCGGCACTTCAAGGTGCTGGATGTGCTCATCGAAGCTACCAGAAAAATGATCGAGGGAGAGCTCATTCAGCTTACCTATAATGGGAATCTGGATATTACGGAAGAGCAGCATCTTGAAGTTTCGATTCGGAAAACCGCATTTCTCTTTTCCGCCTGCTCTCAGTTGGGAGGGATACTGGGTTCAGCCGGCGATGAAAAAGAAGAGCATCTCCGCCTGTATGGCCTGAATGTCGGACTGGCCTTTCAGCTGGTCGACGATGTTCTGGACTTCACTTCAAACGAAACCACCTTGGGCAAGCCGGTTGGGAGCGATCTCAAAGAAGGAAAGCTGACGCTCCCGCTGATTTACCTGATGCGTGACGGGGAACCGCGCCACCAAAAGCTTGTCCGGGACGCTCTCGGCAACGGCAGCCTGGATCCTTCAGCCCGGGATGAAATCATTCAGCTTGTGCGGGAGTATCACACCGCCGACCGCGTGTTGGAGAAAGCGCACGACTATGGGCAAAAAGCCAGAGCTTGCCTTGAGGATTTTCCTTCCTGCGAAGCGCGCGAAGCATTAATGTCGATTCCCGACTACAGTGTAGAGAGAGACCGATAAAATTGACGATTTACGATTGACGATTTACGATTGAATTGGTCCAATCGTCAATCGTAAATCGTCAATCGTCAATTGGAAGGTTTAGGGGCAACCTTGGCAACGTTAGCATCATTGCCGCTTGCAGGAGCGGGGACTGCGGGAAGGTCTTCGCCATAGAGAGGTTTCGATCCGTTCGATAGCTGGTCTGTCATTTCCACGGATGGGAAATTCTCAACCGGCTGATCCTTTAGAATCTCTTTCATACATTCAATCCAGATGGGGAGAGCTACGACCGCGCCGGACTCCTTATCTCCCAATGTCTTTTTCTCATCGAAACCGACCCAGACGGCGGCGGTAATTGAGGGTGTAAAGCCTATGAACCACGCGTCAGTAAAATCGTCCGTCGTCCCGGTCTTTCCGCCAATCGGTCTGCCCAGAGACTTCGCTGCCGTTGCCGTCCCATTCTGAACGACGTTCTGAAGGAGGCCGAGCATTTGTTGCGCTATTTCCGGTCTCACCACCTGGTACTTCTGAGCCACGCTCTCTTCCTTCTTTACTCGGTCGTAATCCTCCACCTTGCGTATGAAGTAGGGCCTGGCCTGCACTCCAAGGTTCGGAAAAACCGTAAATGCGGAAGCCATTTCAAGCGGCGTAACTTCACACGCGCCGAGCGCCAGCGGGAGATAAGGGTCCAGTTGCGTTGTGATGCCGAACCGGCGCGCCATAATGATAATGTTTTTAATTCCGATGAGCGAGGCAACCCGGACGGTTGGAACGTTTCGTGATTCGGTCAGAGCCTGGCGGATTGTGATTTGTCCCTTAAACTTGCCGTCGTAATTGTGGGGCTCCCAGACGCGCCCGAGGGCATCGGTAAAGCTGATCGGAGTGTCCATCACGGTGCTGTCTGGGGTCATTCCCTTTTCCAAAGCGGTGGAATAAACCATTGGCTTAAAAGTCGACCCAACCTGGCGCAAGGCCTGAGTCGCACGATTGAATTCGCTCGATTCAAAATCATATCCCCCAACCATCGCCTTGATTTCGCCGGTACTGTTCTGGAGGATGATGATGGCTCCTTCGACCGTGGGGCGTTGTTCAAGAGAGATAGAAATGGTTCTTCGCGCTTCATCCAAAGAGAGGATTTTGAAATAGGCCAAATCTCCGGGTTTCAAAATCTGGTCGACTGATTTTGAATTTGTCCATGCAATTTCCTTGTTGTTGAGAATGCCGCGATATCCGCCGATCCTCACAGTTGCTTCGGCTTTTCCAACATCCTCGACCAGGCCAATGGCAATATCGTCCGGGTGGATATTCCGACGCCAGCCGGGATGGGAATAAGTCCCGAGAGTTTCAGAAGGCATATTCAAAACATTGCCGATCGGGCCGCGCCAGCCGCGCTTTTTGTCATAGTTTTGAAGCCCCTCCCGCAAAGCTGTGCGCGCCGCCTTTTGCATTGGAATATTCAGGGTTGTGTACACCTGCAATCCCTTTCTCCAGATTTCATCGGTGGAGTATCGGGCGGCGAGAAACTCCCTGACCCATTCCACAAAATGCGGAGCAATTTCGGTGTCGTCGTGTTTGGCGGGTTTAAGGACCATGGGCTTTGATTTAGTTTCCACCGCAAGTTTCGGTGAAATCATATGCTCGGCAGCCATTCGGTCGAGGACCAGATTGCGTCGCTTCAACGCCGACTCGGGATGCAAAACCGGGGAGTACAGGGTTGGGTTGCTCGGCAGTCCTGCAATCAGAGCGCATTCCTCAAGTGTGAGATCTTTCAGTTGCTTTCCGAAATAAGTTTCAGCGGCCGCGGCCACTCCGTAAATGCCGTGTCCCATATTGAGTTGATTGCAGTAGAGGGTCAGGATCTGCTGCTTGGAGTATTGCTTTTCAATTTTCCAGGCGATCAGCAGTTCCTTAATCTTGCGATCGTAAGTTTTCTCATAGGTATTCAGGAGCATCCGCGCCAGTTGCTGCGTAATCGTGCTTGTTCCCACCGGCTGGTGCACTCTGAGGATGCCTTTATAGAGGGCTCGGATGTTGGAGAAATAGTTGATGCCGGAATGACTGTAGAATTGGGCATCTTCGGTTGCAAGGATTGCCAGCTGAAGATACGGAGGAATTTCGTCGAACGAGACGATGATGCGCCGCTCAATCGCAAATTCTCCGATTACTTTATTATCGTCTGAATAGACATCGGTGATGACGTCGGGCCGGTAATCCTCCAGGCTCTGGATTTGGGGCAGGTTGTATTCGTAGCCGAGCAGGATTCCAAGCGCCGCTCCGAGGGAGATGACAATAACACTAAGAAATCCAAAAAAAATCCAGAGCCAGACAGGGATTTTGTTTTCCCGTCTTCTGGTATTCCCTCGTGCTGCCATAGTCAGTTGTGGATTATAGCACACGCGTTTCCCGTTCCCCGTTTCCGGTTGAATCGGACCCAGGAAATCCGATTTTAGTGGATTACGGCAGGTCAAAGTTCAGAAAGGTTCCGAGTCCTCTCCTGCGGACAGCGGTGCCTTTGGGTTTCCATCTTTATGATCCAGAAAGGTGATGCGCGAACCGATGACCTCAGTCATGAAGTGTTTCTCGCCGGGCGGTTTCTCCCAGGAGCGCGTCTGCAGCGATCCTTCAATGCAGACCAGTTTTCCCTTTCGAAGATATTGATTGCATAGTTCCGCTGTTTTACCGAATACGACGATCCGATGCCACTCCGTTGTTTTGTCTCCATTGTTGCCGTGAAACACGTCGGTTGCGACGCTGAAATTGGATACCCGCAGGCCTCCGGCCGTCGTCCGCTCATCCGGATCCTTTCCCAGCCGTCCTATCAGCAGAACTTTATTCAAGGTTCCCATTTTCAATTCTCCTCGCATATCTAATGATGACGCGGAAAATTGAGCCACAAAATTTTCGTTCCCCATTTTCCGTTCCCCGTTCGAGTATCGGAGGAGAGTATTTGCTTTTTCGGTATCGGGATCGGTATCGTAATCGATATCGGGATCGGGTGCTTTCGAGAACTCGATCCCGGTGCCGATTTTCAACGGAGAACGGCAAACGGGAAACGGGGAACGTTTTTATGAAATATGATTTTGACCGCATCATCGAACGAAGGAACACGGACAGCATCAAATGGGGACTGTACGCGGATGATGTCATACCCTTATGGGTAGCGGACATGGACTTCGTTTCCCCGGATCCCATTGTCAGGGCTTTGCGGCTGAGGGCGGATCACGGTGTTTTCGGATACAGCCGGCCCTCTCAGCTACTCACTCTCGCGATTCTGGAGAGGCTGCAGCGGCTGCATGGGTGGACGACCGGTCAGCAAAATGTGGTTTTTCTCCCGGGGATCGTGACAGGACTCAACATTGCTTTCCAGGCTTTTTGCAATCCGGGCGAGGGTATTCTGGCTCAGCCGCCCGTCTACTTTCATTTTCTGCGCGATCCTGTGCGGCATGGAAGAGTCCTGCAGGATCCACCGCTGGTACAGAACGGGGACAGCTATGAAATCGATTTCGACCGCTTTGAAAAGGCGATCACCGGACAGACTCGTATTTTCGTGCTCTGCAATCCGCATAATCCTGTGGGCCGTGTTTACACAAAAGCGGAGCTGGAACACATGGCGGAAATCTGCCTTCGGCACAGGCTCGTCCTCTGTTCGGACGAAATCCATTGCGATCTTGTTTATGCCCCGCATCGTCACATCCCAATCGCGACACTCAGCCGGGAAGTTGAGGATCGGACGATTACGCTGATGGCGCCCAGCAAGACCTATAACATCGCCGGGCTTGAATGCGGCTATGCGATTATTGCGAACTCTGAGTTGCGCAACAACTGGAAAGATTTCAGCTACGGACTTATTCCGGGCGTCAATATTATGGGACATGTCGCGGCGCTTGCCGGCGTGAAGGAAGGGCAGGATTGGCTGGATCAGGTCCTGGCGTACCTGCAGGCAAACAGGGATTATTTAAGTTCTTTTCTTCGTGAAAACATGCCATCAATACGGATGAGTAGAGTGGAAGCTACCTATCTGGCTTGGCTGGATTGCAGAGGAATTGATGCGCTCAAAAATCCGGCGGAGTTTTTTCTGAAACACGCGCGTGTAGCGCTCAGCGATGGAACTGAATTCGGGCAAGGTGGGACCGGTTTTGTTCGTTTGAATTTTGCCTGCCCTCGAAAAAGGCTGGTCGAAGCTCTCAACCGGATGAAGGCTGCGCTGGAAAAAATTAAATGACGGTTTCCCGTTTTTATTGAAACAATGCTTCGCGTGGCGGTTTTTTTGCGTGTCTGGAGGTGTTCTTAATACTGGCGCGCAACACAAAAAACCGACCAAACGGAGAACGGGGAACGGGGAACAGGAAACCTGTAACCTTTAAATATTCATTTGCTTGACACGATTCTGACCGTCTGCTATATTCGTCAGGTTTTTCGTATCGTGGCATGACTCGGGGATGCTGAATACTGAAGAATGGTGTATCCCCAACTCATGCTTTGACTTATTTATAAGGAGAGCAAAGTTTGCCAACCTTCAATCAGCTGGTACGATCTGGCCGAAAGAAGATTCGTTATAAGACGAAGAGTCCGGCTTTGCAGGGGAGTCCTCAGCGCAGAGGGGTTTGCACCAGGGTGTATACATCGACACCCAAGAAACCCAATTCTGCTCTGCGCAAAGTTGCGCGTGTTCGTTTAACCAACGGAATCGAGGTTACCACCTATATTCCGGGAATCGGGCACAACCTGCAGGAACACTCCATCGTTTTGATTCGCGGTGGACGTGTCAAGGACCTCCCCGGGGTTCGGTACCATGTGGTTCGCGGAACGTTGGATTCCGTCGGAGTTCAAGATCGGAAAAACTCCCGTTCCAAATATGGTGCCAAGCGGCCTAAAAGCTAATCACTTCTTTATAACTTCTGTTTTCGGGGTGAGCGATTCGCACCCGCCGGGAATCTAAAACCGGCGCTTGCCAGAAGCCGACGTGATTCGCTCCCGGTGGGCATCCTCACCCTTCATGGCAATGAACACGAGCAGGGCGTTGGGAGATCTTTAATATGCCGAGGCGAAGAGAAATACCGAAACGAGAAACACTGCCGGATCCTCAATTCGGGAGTACGCTCATCAGCAAATTCGTAAGTTGCATGATGATTCAGGGCAAGAAGAGCGTTGCCGAAGGAGCCTTCTATGGCAGTCTCGAGTTGGTCAAAGATCGAGCCAAAGAAGATCCTGTCAAAGTCTTCAAAAAAGCCCTGGAAAATGTGAAGCCGATCCTGGAGGTGAAATCCCGACGGGTTGGCGGCGCAACGTATCAAGTGCCGATCGAAGTGCCGCAGGACCGAAGGACATCGCTGGCGATTCGCTGGATTATTTCCAATGCACGGTCGCGCGGCGAAAAAACCATGCGGGAGAAGCTGGCAGCCGAGATTCTGGATGCTTCCAACAATCGCGGCGGCGCTGTTAAGAAGAAAGAAGACACGCATCGTATGGCGGAGGCCAACAAGGCTTTTGCCCATTACCGGTGGTAATCGAGGTTATTCCGTGGCTCGTTCTGCATCTTTAGAACAAACTCGAAATATCGGCATCATGGCGCATATCGATGCCGGTAAGACTACCACTACGGAGCGCATCCTTTATTATACCGGTATTACGCACAAGCTTGGAGAAGTACACGAAGGCACGGCGACGATGGACTGGATGGAGCAGGAGCAGGAGCGGGGCATTACGATCACCTCGGCTGCTACGACCTGCTTTTGGAACGATCATCGGATCAATATTATCGACACGCCGGGGCACGTCGACTTCACGGCTGAGGTCGAACGCAGCCTCCGTGTGCTGGATGGAGCGGTTGCACTCTTCGGAGCGGTGGAAGGGGTCGAGCCGCAATCGGAGACGGTATGGCGACAGGCCGACAAATACCGCGTCCCGCGCATCGGCTTTGTAAATAAGATGGATCGCCCCGGTGCTGATTTCCCGAGAGTGTTGGATATGATGCGCACGCGGCTGAACTCCGTGCCGGTCGCCGTCCAGTTGCCGCTCGGAACCGAGGATGAATTCCGCGGCGTGATTGACCTCATTACTCAAAAGGCGATCGTTTTCAAAGAGGAAACGCTGGGCACCGATTTCGAGGTGGAAGAGATTCCAGTCCCGTACCTCGAGGAAGTTGCCGCCTATCGAGAACGGATGATCGCAACGGCTTCGGAGGTCGACGATCGTCTGCTCGAGAAATATCTGGGCGATCATAAGGTTTCGGAACAGGACATTCGCTCCGCTTTGCGCAAAGGGACGATTGAATTGAAATTCGTGCCGGTGCTCTGCGGCTCGGCTTTTAAGAACAAGGGCATCCAGGAGCTGCTGGATGCAATTGTCTCTTATCTTCCTTCTCCGCTGGATGTCCCGCCTGTAGTCGGCATTACAGAAAACGGCGATAAGCCGCCCGTTCGGCATGCGTCGGACGACGAACCCTTTGCAGGCCTGATCTTCAAAATAATGACGGATCCCTTCGTCGGACATCTGGCTTTCTTTCGCGTTTATTCCGGTCAGCTCAAGTCCGGGACCGGCGTGTTCAATTCGACCAGAGATTCGGTCGAGCGGGTCGGCCGTCTTTTGAAAATGCACGCCAACAAACGCGAGGAGATCAAGGAAGTTTATTGCGGCGACATTGCGGCAGCGGTCGGACTTAAGAACGTCAGCACCGGAGACACCATCTGCGACAGGCAGCGTCCGATCGTGCTCGAAGCGATCGAATTTCCTGCGCCGGTAATCTCCGTCGCCATCGAGCCGAAGACCAAAAGCGACCAGGAGAAATTGGGAATTTCGCTGGACAAGCTTATCCGGGAAGATCCGACGTTCAGGGTGCACACCGATCCCGATACGGGACAAACGATCCTGTCGGGAATGGGCGAACTCCACCTTGAGATTCTCGTGGACCGCATGATCCGGGAGTTCGGCGTTGCCGCCAATATCGGCAAGCCTCAGGTGGCATATCGCGAAACGATTCGCCAACGCGCAGAGGCGGAAGGCAAGTTCGTGCGCCAGACCGGCGGACATGGACAGTACGGGCACGTAAAAATTACTCTGGAGCCCGCTCCCGCCGGAACCGGTTTCGAGTTTACGAACGAAATCGTCGGAGGCTCCATCCCGAAGGAATATATCGGCCCTGTGGAAGAGGGGGTGCGTCAGGCTTTGGATACGGGAGTCTTGGCCGGCTACGAAGTCGTGGACGTGAAAGTGACTCTGGTGGACGGTTCGTATCATGAGGTTGATTCCTCGGAAATGGCATTTAAAATTGCGGGTTCCATGGCTCTGAAGGAAGCCGCCAGGAGAGCCAAACCGGTGCTTCTGGAACCCATGATGAAGGTGGAAGTTGTTGTCCCTGAAGAATTCATGGGCAGCGTTACGGGCGATCTTCATTCGCGCCGGGGGCGCGTGGAATCAACGGAGACCCGCCTCAGCTCAGCCATCATTCAGTGCAAGGTTCCGCTTTCGGAAATGTTCGGCTATTCGACAGACCTGCGCTCCATGACTCAAGGGAGAGCGACGTATTCTATGCATTTTTCCCATTACAGCGAAGCGCCGAAAGCCGTCAGCGAGGAAGTGATTTCGAAAGTCCGTGGAAAGACGTCGAGCTAAAAGGTTCGGAGGAATATATGGCCAAGGAGAAATTTGATCGCAGCAAGCCGCATGTAAACATAGGGACGATCGGGCACATTGATCACGGGAAGACGACGTTGACTTCGGCAATCACGATGGTGTTGCACAAGAAGGTCGACGGTGAACCGGCACTATGCGCACGTTGATTGTCCGGGGCATGCGGATTACATCAAGAACATGATCACGGGGGCGGCGCAGATGGATGGAGCGATCCTGGTGGTGTCGGCGGCGGACGGGCCGATGCCGCAGACGCGGGAGCACATATTGCTGGCGCGGCAGGTGGGGGTGCCGTACATCGTGGTGTTCATGAACAAGATCGACATGGTGGACGATCCGGAGCTATTGGATCTGGTGGAATTGGAAGTGCGGGAGCTGCTGACGTTCTACGAATTTCCTGGGGACGACATCCCGGTGGTGCGGGGGAGTGCGTTGAAGGCGATGCAGGGAGACGCGGACGCGGAGAATCAGATTTTGGCTTTGATGGAAGCGGTGGACAGGTACGTGCCGATACCGGCGCGGGAAATAGACAAGCCGTTTCTGATGCCGGTGGAAGACATCTTCACGATCTCGGGACGGGGGACGGTGGCGACGGGGAGAGTGGAGCGGGGGAAGGTGAAGGTAGGAGAGGAAATCGAGATTGTAGGGATCCGGCCGACGGTGAAGCGGGTGGTGACGGGTGTGGAGATGTTCCGGAAGCTGCTGGACGAAGGGCTGGCGGGGGACAATGTTGGGTTGCTGCTGCGGGGGACGGACAAGAAGGAAGTGGAGCGCGGGCAGGTGATTGCGGCGCCGGGGAGCATCACGCCGCACACGCATTTCAAGGCGCAGGCGTACGTATTGACGAAGGAAGAGGGTGGACGGCACACGCCGTTCTTCAACGGGTATCGGCCGCAGTTTTACTTCCGGACGACGGACGTGACGGGGGTGGCGGAGTTGCCGGAAGGGACGGAGATGGTGATGCCGGGGGACAATGTGAACCTGACGATCAAGCTGATCACCCCGATCGCGATGGAAAAGGGATTGCGGTTTGCAATCCGTGAAGGCGGCCGAACGGTAGGCTGAAAGCGTACGATTACAGAGTGCTGGACCAGTCCACCTCTGAAATCGTGGAAATTGCCAAGCGCACCGGATCGAGAGTTTCGGGTCCCATCCCTTTGCCTACAGTTAAAAACAAGTTCTGCGTCCTTCGCTCGCCTCACGTGGATAAGAAATCGCGGGAGCAGTTCGAAATAAGGACGCACAAACGACTGGTAGACATTTTGGAACCTACGCCACAGACCGTGGATGCTCTGATGAAGTTGGATCTGCCTGCGGCGATCGATGTGGAAATCAAGGCGTTCGGCACGGAACACAAATAGAAATCCGTTCACGCGTTTACGGGTTCACGCGTTGACGCGTTGACCCTGGACGCGTGAACAGGTAACGCGTAAACGCGTAAACGCGTGAAGGCGTAAACGGGAAACAATCATGGTTGATGGATTGATTGGAATCAAGGTAGGGATGACCCAGATTTTTGACGAAAATGGGATCGTTGTTCCGGTCACTGCGATTAAAGCCGGTCCCTGCGTCGTGGTCCAAAAAAAGACAAAAGGGACGGATGGTTATGATTCGGTTCAACTAGGCCTCGTTGAGTTTGTTCGTCCCTCCAGGGTAAACAAGCCGAGAACCGGTCATTTCAAAAAAGCCGGAATCCCTCCTTGCCGGGTCTTGCAGGAATTCCGTTCCAAGGATGGCGAAGAATCGCCCAACGTCGGAGAGCAGATCCTGGTTACTCAGGTATTTCAGCCTTCCGACAAGGTTGACGTGCTCGGGACCAGCAAGGGGAAAGGCTTTGCCGGAGTGATCAAGCGGCACCACTTTGCCGGGGGCGCAGCAACCCACGGATCGATGTTCCACAGAGCTCCCGGATCGATCGGCGCATCGGCTTTCCCCAGCCGCGTTTTGCCGGGAATGCGAGCCGCAGGGCACATGGGAAACGCGTCCATTACGACCCAGAGCCTGAAGGTAGTTCGGATACAGGAGCAGGAAAATCTGCTGCTGGTAAAAGGCGCCGTACCTGGTCGCAACGGCGGCTACGTAGTGATAAAGAAAAAATGACGAATTACGAATGACGAATTACGAATGAAAAGCTTTCCATTCGTAATTCGTCATTCGTAATCCGTAATTCGAGAGGTTGGTATGGCGGAAATAGAAGTTAAAAACCTTGCCAATGAGGTCGTTGGAAAGCTGGAGCTCTCCGATGAGGTATTCAAAGCGGAACTGAACCAGCCCCTCATTTGGGAAGCCGTAAAACACTACAATGACTCCCTTCGGTCAGGAACGGCTTCTACAAAGGTCCGAGGCGAGGTGAGCGGAAGCGGCAAGAAACTGTGGCGGCAGAAGGGGACGGGGCGTGCGCGTGTCGGCAGCATTCGAAGCCCGTTGTGGAGGCATGGCGGCACAGTGCACGGTCCGACGCCGAGAAGCTATACCTATCGCTTTCCGCGGAAAAAATTGCAGAGTGCGATGCGGTCGGCTCTTTCAGCAAAGCTGAACGAAAACTCGGTTGCCGTGATCGAATCTCTGGTGCCGGAAACCGGCAAGACGAAGGATTTTCAAAAGATGCTCTCGGGCATGGGGTATACCGGGAAAGTTCTGATTGTGGATTCCAGCCGGAATAAAAACCTGCTTCTCTCTTCGCGCAACCTGCCGAAAGTGAAGCTGGTTCCCGGTACCGGTGTCAATATTTTTGACGTGGTGAACAGCAACACTCTTCTTTTCTCGAAGGACTCGATCCTCCAGGTGCAGGAGGCCTTAAGCCGATGAATCGCAGGGAATACGTATTGAAGCTGCCCGTAATTACGGAAAAGAGCACACACGTCAAGGAGAACCTCCGGACCGTAGCGTTCAAGGTTTTACGGGACGCAAATAAAATAGAAATCAAGGACGCCGTCGAGAAGATTTTTAAAGTGAAGGTTCAATCGGTGCGGACGGCGATTTTCCACGGGAAGAAGCGACGTCAAGGCCGGTACAGCGGCCGCAGGCCGGATTGGAAGAAGGCCTATGTCACGCTGAAGCAGGGCGAAAAGATGATCGAATTCTCCGAGACCGTATAAGAGCAGGAGCTGGGCGAAATCATGGCTGCCATCAAAACCTATAATCCCACGTCACCGGCGATCCGATTCCGGACGACTCTCGACAACAAAGAACTCTCAACGGATCGTCCGCTCAAGCGTCTCACGGAATCCAAGCAAAGGATTTCAGGGCGCAATAATAAGGGGCGGCTGACGGTTCGGCACCGGGGCGGCGGGCACAAGAAGCTGTATCGAATTATCGACTTCCGGCGTGACAAACGAGACATCTCTGCCAAAGTCCTTTCACTGGAATACGACCCGAACCGTTCGGCTCGAATCGCTTTGCTCGCATATGCAGATGGGGAGAAACGCTATATCCTGGCGCCCGACGGGCTGGCGGTGGGATCTTCCCTGATTGCGGGCGAAACCGCGGATATTCTTGTCGGAAACTCGCTGCCTCTGAAAAATATTCCCCTGGGCACCATGATTCACAACATCGAAATGAAGAAGGGGAAGGGGGGGCAGATGGCGCGGGCGGCGGGAACGGCGGTACAGCTGCTGGCCAAGGAAGCGGGTTATGCCCAGATCAAAATGCCCTCGGGTGAGACCCGCATGGTACATCTTGACTGCTACGCCACCATCGGACAGGTGGGCAATCTGAATTACGAGAACGTCTCGATCGGGAAAGCGGGACGCACTCGCTGGCTTGGGAAGCGCCCCACAGTTCGAGGAGTTGCGATGAACCCGATTGACCATCCACACGGCGGAGGCGAAGGAAAGACCTCCGGCGGAAGGAATCCGGTCAGTCCCTGGGGACTGCCGACCAAGGGGTACAAAACACGGAATAACAAACGTACTCAGCGCTTCATCATCAAGCGCCGCGGTAAATAGGGAGCAGCATGACCAGATCAGTCAAAAAGGGACCTTTTGTTGATGATCACTTTCTGAAGAAGGTGCAAGCCGCTGCCGGTGCAGGCGCGGGCAGCCGCACCGTTATCAAAACGTGGTCACGGCGCTCGACCATCACTCCGGAAATGGTGGGCCTGACTGTCGCTGTGCATAATGGCAAGAAGTTTATTCCCATTTACATATCTGAGAATATGGTCAGCCATAAACTTGGGGAGTTTGCCCCTACCCGGATTTTCAAGGGACACACCACCAAGGCGGCCGAGAAAACAACAGCGGTAAAACCGCCCGCTGCATAGGAAAGGATTCCGGATTCGGAATTCGAGATTCGAGATTAATTTCGAATTCCGAATTTCGAATCTCGAATTGAAAGGGTTATGGAAGCTATAGCGAAAGGCAAATTTTTGAGAGGGTCGCCCCAAAAAGCCCGGCTGGTGATCGATCTGATTCGCGGCAGAAATGTGCAGGAGGCTTTGGCTATTCTCCGGTTTACCAATAAGCGGGCCACAAAGTCGATTGAGAAGGTCCTGCTCTCCGCTGTGGCTAATGCCAAGGAGAAGAACGCAACCGCGGATATCGACCAGTTTATCGTGGAGCGTGCAATTGTGGATTCGGGGCCCACGAAATGGCGCCGTAGAATGCGGCCTGCCCCGATGGGTCGGGCTTATCGCCAACAGCGCCGCTACAAACATGTCAGCATTGTGATCAAAGGCAAGGACATCGAGGAAGAAGGGTAGGGAGGTAATCCGTGGGTCAGAAAGTTCATCCTTACGGTTTCAGACTGGGTATTAACCGAACGTGGCGTTCTCGCTGGTTTGCTCGAAAGGATTATGGGGCCCTGTTGCATGAAGACCTCCGCCTCAAATCCATGCTCAAGAAGAAGTTCGCCCACGCCGGAATATCCCGGATTGAGGTAGAGCGGGCTGCGAACAAATTGACGATTATTATTTTTACATCCCGTCCGGGAATCATCGTGGGAAAAAAAGGAACGGAGATCGAGAAGCTGAAAAAAGACCTGCAGCTTCTGACTGGACGAGATGTCAATCTGAAAATCCAGGAAGTAAATAAACCGGAACTGGATTCCCAACTGGTCGCGGAAGGAATCGCCCAGCAGCTGGAAAAACGAATCGCTTTCCGGCGAGCCATGCGCCGCGCAGTGGATGGGACTTTGCGTTTCGGCGCCAAGGGAATCAAAGTCCGTTGCTCGGGCCGACTGAACGGCGCCGAAATCGCGCGCACCGAGTGGTACCTGAGCGGGCAGCTTCCTCTGCATACGATCCGTGCGGACATTGATTATGGATTTGCCGAAGCGAGCACCACTTACGGTGTCATCGGCGTGAAGGTATGGATTTACAAGGGCGAAGTTTTTGAAATGCAGAAACCTGAAAAGGCAGCCCGGTAGGCTTTAGGAGTTCGTCAATCATGTTGATGCCGAAGAAGGTCAAATATCGAAAGCAACAGAAGGGAAAACGCCGCGGAAAGGCGTGGCGAGGTTCCGAGGTCACCTTTGGCGAATATGGTCTGAAAGCGATGGAGGTCGGTTGGGTAAGCGATCGGCAGATCGAAGCGGGACGCGTGGCGATTACCCGATTCGTCAAAAGGGGTGGAAAGATCTGGATCCGCGTTTTCCCCGATAAGCCGATCACAAAGAAACCGGCTGAAACCCGTATGGGGAAGGGGAAGGGCGCGCCGGAAGGCTGGGTGGCAGTTGTCCGGCCCGGCAAGATCCTGTACGAGATGGAAGGGGTCCCGGAAGATCAGGCGCAGGAAGCGATGCGGCTTGCCGGTCACAAGCTGAGCGTCAAGTCGAAATTTGTAAGAAGATTCGGGAAGGAGGAGGCATGAAGGCTTCCAAGATGAGGGACATGTCGAAGGATGATTTGATCCTGGAAGAATCCGAATTGCGCAAACAACTCCTCAGGCTCCGTTTTCAAACAGCTTCCGGCCAGCTGGAGAGCGCTCCGAAAATGCGGGAAATCCGCAGGGATATCGCACGGATAGAAACGGTTCTTAAAGAGATGGATAGCAAGTGAGAATTCCGTTTACACGTTAACGCGTTAACGCGTTAACGCGTAAACGCGTAAACGGTAGAGGATACATGGGAACTGAGATAAAAAGAGGAATCCGCAAAAGCCAGGTCGGCACGGTCACCAGCGCGGCCATGCAGAAGACCGTTACGGTTGCCGTGGACCGGACGGTGCAGCACCCGCTCTATAAGAAATATCAGCGGAAAACCTCGAAGTTTCTGGCCCACGATGAAAATGGGTCGTGCAAGGTTGGAGATCGCGTGCGCATCGTTGAAACGCGTCCGCTAAGTGCGCGCAAGAGATGGCGGGTCGAAAAGATTATTTCGAGTGCCGCCATTGTGGAGTAATGAATTACGAATGACGAATTACGAATGACGAATTAAGGGCAACCAGCTCAATTCGTCATTCATCATTCGTAATTCGTAATTCGATTGGGGTTGATCATGATACAGATGAGGACGATTTTAGATGTTGCGGACAATTCAGGGGCTCGAAGGATCTCCTGCATTCACGCATTGGGGAATCAGGTGGGACGCGTCGCGAGCCTTGGAGATATCATTACCGCGAACGTCAAGGAAGCCACCCCGGACGGCACTGTCAAAAAGGGACAGGTGGTCAAAGCCGTCATCGTGAGGACGCGAAAAGAGTACCGGCGTAAAGACGGAACCTATATTCGTTTTGATGATAATGCTGCGGTGCTGATCAACGACCAGAAAGAACCCATTGGCACGCGTGTTTTCGGTCCCGTCAGTCGCGAACTGAGGGACAGAGATTTTCTGAAAATCGTTTCGCTGGCGCCTGAGGTGCTCTAGCGAAGATGATTCGAGATTTGAGATTCGAAATTCGAGATTGAAAAGCCTTAAAATCTCGAATTTCGAATCTGAAAAAGGAAAGAATCCGATGCCCAGTGTGCATATAAAGAAAAACGATCTGGTTTACGTGCTGTCCGGAAGAGACCGGGGCAAAACCGGGAAGGTGCTTAAAGTTTTCCTGGACAAAAACAGGGCTGTGGTCGAGGGTTTGAATAACATCCATAAACATACCCGGCCCAACCCACAGAAGAATGTAAAGGGAGGAATCCTGCCGAAGGAATCCCCGATCCACATATCCAACCTGATGGTCGTCTGCAAGCGCTGCAACAAGCACTCCCGTGTGGGAGCCAGCGCTATGCCCGATGGCCGCAAGGTCCGGGTATGCAAGAACTGCAACGAGCTTTTGGATTCTTAAGCGTTAACGCGTGAACGGGATAGGTCAGATCATGAGCAGACTTCGGGAGTTATACAAGACGGAAGCCGTACCTGCCCTGACAAAGCAGTTCGGGTACAAGAACGTAATGGCGGTGCCCAAACTGGTAAAAATCAATGTGAATATGGGGCTGGGCGAAGCCATTTCTAATGCCAAAATCCTGGATGTCGCGGCTGAAGAGCTTGCAGCGATAACCGGCCAGCATCCGGTGGTCACGAAAGCAAAGAAGTCGATCGCGGCCTTCAAGCTGCGCCAGGGGATGCCGATCGGGGTTACCGTGACGCTGCGTGGCGATCGGATGTATGAGTTTTTTGATCGGATTGTCAGTATCGCGCTCCCCCGAGTCCGGGATTTCCGCGGTGTCTCCCCGCGATCCTTCGATGGACGGGGCAACTATACCCTTGGTTTGAGAGACCAGCTGATTTTTCCCGAGATTGATTACGCCAAGGCAGACAAAACTCGTGGAATGAACATCACTATCGTCACCACCGCAAAGACCGATGACGAAGCTTACGAACTTTTGAGAAATATGGGAATGCCCTTCGCAAAAAAAGGGCAGCAATAAATTGACGATTGACGATTTACGATTGACGATTGATAAACCAGAGCAGAGGTTTCCAATCGTCAATCGTAAATCGTCAATCGTAAATTCGAATGGGAGTTACTGTGGCAAGAAATTGCATGAGAGCCAAAGCCAGGCGAACGCCCAAGTTTTCGGTGCGCGCGCATAACCGGTGTCTGCGCTGCGGACGTTCGCGGGCATATTACCGGAAATTTCAGCTTTGCCGCCTTTGTTTTCGTAATCTTGCGCTGGCAGGGGAAATTCCGGGAGTGACGAAGTCGAGCTGGTAAACTCAAAATTACGAATTACGAATGACGAATGACGAATTGAAACATAGCTGATGGCTTGTTGCTTTTAATTCGTCATTCGTCATTCGTAATTCGTAATTCGTAAATTTGTGGAGTGTTGAATATGACCATGAGCGATCCCGTGTCCGATCTTCTGACCCGGATTCGAAATGCCAGTGATGCGAGGCACGAAACGGTGGATATACCTTCGTCAAATCTGAAGCTGGAGATCACCAGGATTCTGAAGGAAGAGGGTTACATTTCCGGTTACCACCTCGTTGAGGACAACAAACAGGGGGTCATCCGCATCCAACTGCGATACGCATCCGGGAAGAACCCCGTGATTTCGTCGCTCGATCGCGTAAGCCGTCCGGGATGCAGAGTCTATGCGGATAAATCCAATATCCCGTCGGTGCTCGGAGGATTGGGAGTCTGCATCGTGTCTACCTCGCAAGGGGTTTTTACCGGGAAGCAGGCGCAGGAGAAAGGATTGGGCGGAGAGGTGCTCTGTACCATCAGCTAACCGTTAACGGGTTTGCGCGTTCACGCGTTTACGCGTTAAAAACCGGTAAACGCGTGAACCCGTAAACGCGTAAACGGGGAACGTTTTTATATAAAGGTGCTTTATGTCGCGAATAGGGAAGAAACCGATCAAGGTGCCGAGTGGGGTCAAGGTTGTAATCCACGACAGCCAGCTCGAAATCGAGAGCAAAAAGGGAAAGCTGTCGGCTCCAATTCCCCCAGGAATCCGGTTCGAACTGAACGGGGATACGTTAACGGCTCTCAGAGACTCTGATGAAAAACCTTATCCTGCTTACCACGGATTGGCTCGCGCCATAGCTGCGAACTGCGTTCGCGGAGTTACCGAGGGATTTTCGAAAGACCTGGATCTGGTTGGGATCGGGTACAAAGTCGATGCCAAACTCAAGGCGATGACGCTGTCGCTTGGCTACTCCCACCCAATAGAGTTTCCAATTCCGCCGGGAATCAGCGTGAAAGTGGAAAAGCAAAACAAGACTATTCAGAATTATGTGGCGACCATCACGATTTCCGGATCGGACAAACAGCTCGTAGGGCAGGTGGCCTCAGATATTCGATCTTTGAGAAGACCGGACGCCTACAAGGGAAAAGGCCTTCGGTACGCTTCCGAGGTAGTCCGGCTCAAAGTCGGGAAGAAGGGTGCATAATGATTACTCCAATTGACCGTTCCACCGAACGACGCCGGATTCACAAACGCATCCGGCAAAAGATCTCGGGCGATGCGAATCGTCCCAGGCTTTGCATTTATCGGAGCTTGAACTTCATTTATGCCCAGGTGGTCGACGATACCAAGGGAGAAACCTTGGTTGCCGCCTCGACTGCGGAGAAGAATGTTCGGGGCGATCTAAAGCGGGGCGGCAATATTCAGGCTTCGAAAGCGGTCGGAAAGACTATTGCCGAACGCGCCAAAGCCAAGGGAATCGAGACGGTGGTGTTCGATCGAGGCGGATATTTGTATCACGGTCGAATCAAGGCGGTTGCCGAGGCGGCCAGGGAATCGGGACTTAAATTTTAGCTGACAGCTGTCAGCTGAGTAAACGGAGGAAGCTTGGATAAGATCGATCCAAATGCGCAGGAATTGAAGGACCAGGTTGTTTCGATCAATCGCGTGACCAAAGTGGTTAAGGGCGGGAAAAACCTGAGTTTCAGCGCTCTCGTGGTTGTTGGCGATCAAAATGGACTTGTCGGTTACGGAATGGGGAAGGCGAAAGAAGTGCCTCAAGCCATCCGCAAGGGGGTCGAGCAGGCGCGAAAGAATCTGATTCGCGTCCCTCTCAAAGGACGTACGATTCCTCACGTCATTCTGGGCCGCTTTGGGGCAGGGCGTGTGATACTCAAGCCTGCCTCGGAAGGTACGGGTGTGATCGCCGGAGGACCGGTTCGTGCCGTCGTTCAATCCGCGGGTATTTCCAACATCCTCACAAAATCATTGGGAAGCACCAATCCTCATAATGTGGTTAAAGCCACTTTCGACGGTTTGAAGAGATTGAGAGAACCGGTTGAAGTCGCCAAACTACGCGGCCGACAGGTCGAGGAATTGTAATCGATGGCATCGAAAAAGAAAGCTATGGCTGAAACAGGCGCAACCTTGAAAATTCAATATGTCCGGAGTGCAATCGGCTCGCCCGATAAGCACAAACTGGTCATCAAGAGCCTGGGATTCAAGCGCCTCAACCAGGTTTTGAATCGCGTTGATACTCCCGCAATCCGCGGAATGGTCGCGCAGGTACCGCACCTGGTGAAAATTCTGGAATAACCAGTCGTCAGTCGCTGGTCGTTGGTCGTTAGTTGTTAGGACGAAGTCGAGAGAGATATGGCAACTATTGATATTTACAATCTGAGCGGAGCCAAGGCCGGGACGATGGAGTTGGCCGACGAAGTTTTCGGGGCGGTCAACGAAGACTTGCTCTGGGAGGCAATCACGCACTATCGCGCCTCCGCGCGCGCGGGCACGCATGCGACCAAAAACCGCTGGCGGGTTTCCGGATCGGGTAAAAAGCTGTGGAAGCAGAAGGGCACGGGGCGGGCGCGTATCGGCTCGATCCGTTCGCCTCTGTGGCGACATGGCGGCACGGTGCACGGACCGCAGCCGCGATCCTATGACTACGCCTTCCCGAAGAAGAAGCTGCTGGGCGCGCTGCGCT
>JBEKKY010000095.1:0-10591 GCA_050010475.1 Acidobacteriota bacterium
CGCGCCTTCAGCGCTCTATCGCTTCGCAAGCCTATCCCGGCCTGACGGCCGGGCCTATTGCCTTTCGGCCCTTCGGGCCTTACTGCCATATGAGCATTCATTTGTGACGCTCTGTATAGGAGGAAACTACCCATCCGAAAATTGGTACTTTCACTTATTCTCGTTTCCGGTTGATTTGCGTTTAATTCATTGAGCATAGGAGTTGAAACTATCCATGTCCAAAACAAGTTTTTTTTCTTCCGTCACCTTGTTATTCACACTGGTCACGCTTATCGCTTTTGCGGGCGTTCCTGAGGCTGGAACGCCTGCGCCCCAGTTTGCCGTAAAAAACCAGGACGGAGCCGAAGTGAGCCTCAGTGACTTCAAGGGGAATTGGGTTGTCCTGTATTTCTACCCCAGGGACTTCACTTCAGGATGCACTTTGGAGGCGCACAACTTCCAGCGCGATCTTCACAGCTATGAAAAGCTGGATGCAGTTATCGTTGGTGTAAGTGTCGATTCATCAGGATCGCATAAGGATTTCTGTGCAAAAGAGGGCTTGAGTTTCAAGTTGCTCGCGGACACCGAGCACAAGGTCACGGCGCTTTATGGCTCGCTCGGTCAATATCAAGGGAATGCGATTGCGCTGCGGAACACTTTCATTATCGACCCGAACGGTAATATTGCCAAAGTCTTCCAAGAGGTGAAACCTGCCGCTCACAGCGAGGAAGTGCTCGCAGCTCTCGCCCAGTTACAGCATCGCTGATTTCCCGATTGGATTCACTTGGGGCCCCGGAGATTCGGATAGCGTTGCGGGCAAGTTCATCAATGTTTTCCTGTTGTTTGAGAGTTTTGCTCCTGATCCTTCCTGGCTTCCTCGATTGCGTCTTGCACAGCTCTCCGGTCCCTTGCTTGCTCCTCCCGAATTTTGCTAATACGTCGCGCATACTGGGGCGGCATTCGCGCCGGGAAATGCGTCCGGTAGTTGGGATTCACAAAGGAGCCCATGGGATAGGGATTAGAGCCGGTGGGTGGTAAGCCTCTCCATTCCCAGTTATCCGTTTCGGGATTGGCAAGAAAGATATCGAAAGACCTGTGCGCCGACCATTGATGAAGCGCATCCAACGCTTTGGCGGCAAACTTGGATTGAATCAAATTGCCTTCCAGACGAACTTTCCTGTCCTTCTTGACTTCGGCTCTTTTCGACCCGTTGTCAGCCAGAACCACACCGCCGTATACCCGAACCTCACAAAGGCCGGAATCCAGGCGGTACAATCCCGGTTTGTTCATTTCCACATTGCCTTGTGAAAGCCGCACTCTGATAGGATCGGCAAGCTTCTCCACAATTTCGATCAGAGCGGCCCCATGTTCCAAGGTCAACTCCGTTGTATTCGACTCGTTCTGTTCCATCTTCAATGAAGAATTTTCACCCAGGCTGAAGTATGCGCTTGAGGCAATAATCAGCTCTACTCGGCCCCGTTTTGTACTCAAGGTTTGTCCTGTTTGGATTATGCGGACGCCGTACTTAAGGTGAAGAGGATTGCCGTCCAGGGACACTTGTCCCTCTGTTACTTGAACAATTCCCGCTTTGACGGCGGCATGCTGAGCAGAAAGCGGGCTGGAAATGGCTATAGTGAGGAACAGCATTGCCAATGATCGAGCAACCTGTCGTTGCATGCCGCTTCCTCCGTGAACCGAATAATAACGATGCTTTCCAAAAGGTTCAAAGGAAAATGGAGATTTCAATTGGCGAGAATTGGAAGTTACTTTGGCAGTTAAAACCCCGGCCCCGAAGTTGCAATTGAAGTCCTGAAGAGAAGACGGCCGAGGTATGCTGCCTGATGTGTAGGCACAGACCGCGCCCGAATGAATCACGCGACCAAAGTGCTGCTGTGCTTTATCTGTTGCCGGAGCCGGTTGTCGCCGAGCAATGCAGTGTTTTTCTTTGCAATTGTAACCCCGGCGCCGTATACGACACTTGCCCCTGAGCATGTGAGGCCATTATTCTGGCATTGCAAAGCCGTTTTTAATTATCAGAACCCGACTTTGCTTCAGGTCTTTGGCTTCTTTGCGCGAGGATAAATTTATGCTGACCGATGAAATTTACCAAGAAGCGCTCTCAATAGCGGATGAACATTATGCGACGGATGTCAGGGTCGGGTTGGGATACACGGCCGTCGCCCTCGAGGATGGCCGGTGCGGACTAGCGTATACCTTGCACGAAGGGGAATACGAATCCTGCACGGTCATTGCTGACGCGGGGACGCTGGCGGGCCGTAAAGCCTCTGAATTGATATCCTGGATGAAACAGCTTGATGTGACAGCCTGCGCCGTTGGACTCGCAACCGCGAATGCCCTGATCCGTATCCCGCCTGCTGCGGCCGAGTCGGATATTCTGGACCTGCTTCCGGTACAACCGGAAGATGCCGTCGGCATGATCGGCTATTTCGGCCCTCTTGTTGGTCCGATACGAGAGCGCGCCCGGATGCTGCACGTTTTTGAGCGCAAGCCGATCCCCGATCTGGGCGTTTTGCCCGATTCCGCCGCGGGAGATCTGCTGCCGCAGTGCCAGATCGTTGTGCTATCGGCAACAACGCTCCTGAACCACACCATCGACGCTCTGCTCGATTCCTGCAAAGCAGCCCGTGAAATAGCGATTCTCGGTCCCAGCACGCCCTTGCTCCCGGAG
The DNA here is from genome assembly GCA_050010475.1 of Acidobacteriota bacterium. Taxonomy (GTDB): domain Bacteria; phylum Acidobacteriota; class UBA6911; order UBA6911; family UBA6911; genus UBA6911. Next base: position 2,669 of record JBEKKY010000095.1, read on the forward strand.
CCTTTCAGAAAGCGAGGCGTGACCATTCTTTCGGGAGTTCAGGTAATCGACACCCCCCGGGTGCTTCGCGTAGTAAGCGAAGCGGGCGGCACCCGGAGTTTCGGGAAGGCCATCCGGAAGCTGACGTTGCATATGCAGGCCTAGAAGCTTGCCCGTCTCTCCTGCCATTACAGAATGTCTGTCTCCGAACATAATTGATGTGCAAAATGCAATAGTTGTGGAGATTGGAATGGAGGAACACTCCACCCGCAGAGCGGGTATCAGGAAGTCTTCCAGAGGGAAGCAAGTGGTTGAAGCCCTGAAGGGCGCCTGGACGGCAGCGTCATAGCGGCAGGGCCCTTTCGAGTCGCGCCGCCTCAGGCGGCGGTTTACAGGAATGCAAATTAAATACCCTGAAACAAAGCGCCGGTTTGAATCATGCTCAGATCTGACTGGAATATGGAAGATTGAAAGAGATTGTATCGGATGACCGGGCATACTAAACTTCCAATAATATGGAAATCATGTTGCGCCAGGAGAGCAAACGAGTCTTTGCCTATATCGCCGCCCTTCTTTGTTGCGGGATGATTCTTGCAGAGACCCACGGAACGCTTGGACATTCTCATTCCTTTCGTGCCTGCGCAACCGGCTTCGAATTCAAAACCGCTCCCGATTCACATTTCACGGATTACATGAACTCCGGACAAAACATCGGCGGTTCTTCCTGCAGCCTTTGCTATTGCTATAGGCTCTTGGACCAAAGTATTGTGCCGCAACCCTGCTGTGTTTTCGATTCCGCTTGTGTGCTCCGGATTATCCATGTTTCTCAAATTTGCCAGAGCAGGACCACTTCACTTAATAAAGCGAACCGAAGTCCTCCTTTTGCTTGATTTTCCCTCAGGGTCGCTTAACTGCTCATCTGAAGCAGTGCCATGGCGAGCCGTTCCTCTGACATTGTTCAGCGGCCTGCCTGGTCATTCCCCGTGAGCGCTCCTTTCAAAGCGACCTCGCTGGAGCAATTCTATTTATCTCATTTTTAATATTCATTCCCGTCCGGAGGAAACGTGAAGCCACTCCGTGATCGGAACAAACAGACACTCTTAAAAGGAGCTTCAATGCGATATGTAAGCAGGCTGGCGATTGTGATTCTCTTCACCGCTTCACTTTCCGCTCAGGAGAACATCAAACCACAAGCAACTCCGGAGCAGCCGGATATTTCGGCACTCCTGCAAAAGATCCGGGACCTTGAAGACCGGATTATTACGATGGAGGGACAGATGCGACAGCTCAAGGAACAGCAGGCTGCGGCTCAGCCGGTCCCCAATCCAGCTCCAACCCCTGCTGGCATCGCTCCCGTGACATCCCCGAGTATTGCTACGGCAGGCACGGCTCCTCAGCAGCCGACTGCTTTGGGAGGGGCCGGGGGAAGCGCGGCCAAAGCGCTGAACCCGGACATAAGCGCGATCGGAGACTTTATCGGGGCTGCCGGACACAATCCTGTGCAGCCTTTGCCTTCACTGCAAATGCACGAATCGGAAGTCGGTTTGCAGGCGATTCTGGACCCTTATGCCCGTGGGGATTTCTTCATTTCTTTTGGAGAAGAGGGGGTCAATTTGGAGGAAGGATACATCACCTTTACAGCTTTGCCAGCCGGTTTTGTGGTTAGGGCGGGAAAGATGCGCTCCGCGTTCGGAAAGGTGAATACAATGCATAACCACGTGCTCCCCTGGGTTGACCGTCCCCTGGTAACCGACAACTTGGTCGGCGGCGAGGACGGGATTGATGACGCCGGTGTCTCCATCCAGCGCATCCTGCCGGCGCCCAAAGGCATTTTTCTAGAAGCGACGGGGCAGCTCTTCCGGGGCGATTCGGCCGATGTGTTTACGGCATCGAACAAGAGCGATTTGAGCCAGGTCGCCCATTTGCGCGGGTACAAAGACATCACGGAATCAACCAATCTCGATCTTGGAGTCTCGTATGCCCGCGGCCATAATGACCTTGGCAGCAATTTCCTTACGCATCTGTATGGCATCGATGCCACGCTCCGGTGGAAGCCGTTACGCCGGTCCATTTATCATTCATTCATCCTCCGGAGCGAATTCATCTGGAGCCAACGCCAACAGATTCCAGTCGAACAACGCTCCTTCGGTTTTTATACCTCAGCCGATTACCAATTGGGACGGCGCTGGTTTTTGGGAGGACGGTACGATCGCTCCGACCGCAGCCGGTCTGCCGATACTACAGATCAAGGCGGTTCTCTGGTACTCACCTATTGGCCAAGCGAATTCGCTCAGGTGCGCGGCCAGTATCGTTTTACGAGCTATGCAAACAACATCGACACGCACGAACTGTTGTTGCAGGTGCAATTTTCTTTAGGGGCACACGGTGCCCACCCGTTTTAGGAGACGCACATGAAGAAAGCAAGTTGGGTAATTCATCTTGCGTTCTGGTTTCTGATTTGCGCCATGGTGTTGCCGATCGCGGCCGCAACAAAGAAACTGAACGTGGTGACTTCCACCGCAGACATGACAGCACTTGCCCAGGAGGTGGGCGGCGACAAGATCAGTGTTGATTCCATCGCCAAAGGTTACCAGGATCCGCACTTCGTTGAAGCCAAGCCCAGCTTTCTTTTGAAGCTGCGCCAGGCCGATTTGCTGATCAGCGTAGGATTGCAGCTGGAGATCGGGTGGCTGCCGCCGCTCATCACCCAGAGTGGGAACCCGCGGATCCAGGTGGGAGCGCAGGGGTACCTGGATGCTTCGCAGTTTTGCGAGATTCTGGAAATACCGCAGGGCACCGTGACACGCGCCGAAGGGGATGTCCATCCGCTGGGCAATCCGCATTATTGGCTCGATCCGGACAATGGTCGGCGGATCGCCCGCGGCATTGCCAACAAATTGGCCGACCTTGATCCCGCGGATGCAGCATATTTTCAGCAACGATTCGAGGAGTTTAATAAGCGCCTGAGTGCGGCCGAGCTGAAGTGGGATGCCGAAATGAAGCCGTATCGCGGACAGAAGGTGGTCACATACCATCGTTCGTTCCCAAATTTCGCCAGGCATTTTGGATTGGATGTGATCGGATATGTAGAGCCGCGTCCCGGTATTCCGCCCACGCCCAGTCACACGATTGAACTGATCCAGTTGATCAAGCGCGAAAACTGCAAAGTGGTATTGGTGGAACCTTACTTCGATCTGAAAACTCCGCAGTCGATCGGGCGTGAAACCGGCGCCCAGGTGATCGTGTATCTGCCCTCGGTAGGCGGAGAGAAACAGGTCACGAATTACTTTGAGCTTTTTGATTACGACATAGGATTACTGATCAAAGCATTCCAATCCAGTCATTAGGAGCACTATGGAGATTCTTTCATTTCTGCTGGCGCCGTTTCTTGCAAGCCTGATCCTGACCGGCATCCATGCTTATCTGGGCGTGCACGTGGTAGAACGCGGCGTCATTTTCGTTGATCTGGCACTGGCACAGATCGCTGCGTTAGGCGCTACAATCGCTATTCTCGTAGGCATGGACCCGCATGGCGGCGGAGCGTACTGGTTAAGCCTGGCGTTTACATTTGTCGGCGCGGCTCTCTTCACGTTTGCCCGCACAAGGCGTGGGCATATCCCACTGGAGGCTTTCATCGGAATTGCTTACGCCGTCGCTTCAGCGACCGCCATTCTCGCCATGAGCAAAGCAACCGGCGAGACGGAACATCTCAAAGACATGCTCGTGGGGAACATCCTGGCCATCTCCATGCACGATGTGGCCAAAACGGCTTTGCTCTACGGTGTAATCGGCGCTTTCCATTACATTTTTCGCAAGCAGTTCCTGTTAATTTCAACCAATCCTGCAGCAGCGGAAGCAAGCGGGTTCAGGATTCGTTTCTGGGATTTTCTCTTCTACGCATCTTTCGGCTTCGTTGTGACTTCCTCGGTTGCGATCGCCGGCGTTTTGCTGGTGTTCTGCTATCTGGTGGTTCCGTCGGTAGGCGCTATGATGTTTGCCGACAGTATCGGACGGCGTCTCGCAATCGGTTGGACTATGGGGACCCTGGTTTCGGCGCTGGGCGTCTATTTCTCCGTTCTGCTCGACTTGCCCACGGGTGCGACGATCGTAGCTACATTTGGCGCCGTGCTTGCCGTGATGTTCTGCATCCATCTGATGTATTTCCGCGAGGGCAGGTTCCACATTCTTAAAGGTGCGACTTCAGTTGAGCGCTCGCAGGAAAGGGTGTAAGCGGAAAAGCTATGGATCGGAGCTGTCGTGCAGGAATGGTTATGATTGATCTATAAACCCCTCTCGATCTCGAAGACTCCAAAGCTCAAAGGCTCGAAATTGCTTAGAGTCTTGGAGTTTTCTATGCGCACTCTCCCTGGGAGCAACCGCAGCTGGGTTCCGTTCCGCGGAGTTTTCCATGAATGATTGCAGCGGCACAGCCAACCCCCGCACGGACCGTCAATGCGCCTGCCGCACAGTTTTTCGCGCAGGCACCGCATTCCATACAGAGGTCCAGATCGGTGATATGCGCTTTGTGCCCCTGAATTCGGAACACGAAGTGGGGACAGACTTCCGCACATACGCCACAACCGCCGCAACGTGATGGATCAATTGTCAAGGTGGAGACGTCCTTCAGGTATTTAAAAATCATCGCGAACTCTCCTTCAGATCCACAGCCGGGATGCCATCCTCAGCGCGATTCCCAGTCCTGCGGACGCAATCATGACGGGAGTCGCCAGCCGTATCTCTTTTTGTACACCGGAAAGGGATGTAAACGTTGTGGACCCGGTGAAGTTGAGGGCAAGATACGCCGTAATCATCGGGAGAACCAGGAGGTTTGAAACGGCAATCCACAGAAGCGGCCGCAGCCAGAATACCAGAGACAAAGCCCAGATCGCGCCCAGCAACCATCCTTTCCAGACAAAGGATCTTCCAGGAATCCAGGGAAGGAGGACCTGAAATACTACGGTACCCATTGCAACCGCTCCGAAATAGGAAATGATATCTTGGAGTATTCCGATCTTTGTGCCGGATCCTTCTGCAAACCGCATCAGCAGGATCAGTCCAACAATAACCGGCGCCCACTTCAGCGCGGGAATCAACTCCATCGGGATTAAAACAGTCCGGTCCATAAGGCCAAACCGAACGCAACGCATTTCGGGTTGCTTTCCGCCCACCAGGAAAGCAGGGAGATCCCTCGCATACACGGGCCCGTAAACGACACTGAACCCTGTGCGCTTTCTAACCTCATGGGCAGCAACTCCCGGAGCTCCGAGCTGTGGAAGTATGATTTCCCGATGCGCTACGACCGATTTCAAACCGGCATTTTCGATCTGTTTCACAAGTTCATCTGTGCCGAACGTTCCCTTGCCGGCCGCGCACCAGACATTAATTCCATAAGTGTTTAAAACAAGAATCCAAGCGTTCGCGCCCGCAAGTTCCTTTCGAAGCAGATCGACCGACATTTTGTAGTTGGCGGTGACAAGCACGGGAGAGTTTTCATCCGGATTTCCGATGCGATACAGGCCCGGAGGAACGGAATAATGCATCCGGGCGATGCCCAGACGGACCCGAATAAATCCCAGTTTGTCCCGCCATGAAAGCCTGGACGTAAGATAAGGAGCTTCCGCCGGGTTTGCGTTGACATCGACGAGCGGCACAACCTCCGATCTGCCGGAATTCGAGCAACAACAGGATTCAGACATGAGTGCCCCTTTTGACGATAGTCCCGCCCGCTGAATAACTGCTGCGACAGCATCCCGTCAGAAGCTCTGCCAGGATTGAGACCGAGTCAATCAGCTGATTGTGTTTTTCGTGCGGAATGGTTCGAAACATTTCCCGGCAGATCCGGTTCCATGTCGAATTGATGCGGTCCCGGGCGGCATTGCCCTTCTTGTTCAGCCGTATGACCGTCGCACGCCGGTCTTGGGCGCTTGGAATTCTTTCCGCCAGTCCATCCTTAACCAGGCTCTCAACTGTCCGGCTCAGAGTGCTGTTATCCAATCCCAATCGTGCAGCCAACTCCTTTAAGTTGACTTCTCCGGCTGCGCCGATCTCCAGAATTGCGTGGCACTGAGCCAGAGTGACGCCGCAGCAGAGTGCTTCGCTCTTGGTCTGGAGCCATACCGCGCGCTCGATCTCCCTCAGTTTTGCCCGGAACAACTCAATTGAATCCCTATCCACGCAGCCTCTCATTTTAGTTGTATTATGCAACTATTGTATGATGCATGTACACGGCGGTCAACACTTTTTCAAATATATATTTTCCCCAAGCAGGATGCTGCCCACCTGCCCGGGAGCGCCGGCGTCCCGGCCGTCCGAACCGGGCACAGGGGGAAAATTTCAGTCAGATGGCATTCCGAAAGGAAGGCATAGAATGAGTTATGCATAAATGCCGGTCTGCAGCATAATTCTGCAAGGAGGTGGGGATGCTGCGAATTGGAGTTCTATCAATCTTATGGGCGCTGCTGATGGCCGGTACGGCGATTACGATCGTGGCAGTCTCGGATATTGGACGCGGAGACCGCTATTCCGGCAATCGATGGGTGACTCGTTCTCCCGTAATCGCCACTCACGGCATGGCGGCGACCGCTCAGCCTCTTGCGACCCAGATTGCGGTCGACATTTTGAAGCGCGGCGGCACAGCCGTCGATGCCGCCATTGCCACTAACGCCGCGCTTGGACTGATGGAGCCCGTTTCCTGCGGCATTGGCGGCGATCTGTTCGCCATGGTCTGGGATCCGAGGACACACAGGCTTTATGGTCTTAACGGCTCGGGACGCTCCGCGCTCGGCCGTGATTTGCCGAAGCTGCTGGCTGAGCTCAAGGGTCGCACCCATATCCCGCCTTACGGCTCCCTTCCCGTCACCGTGCCCGGAACGGTCGATGCCTGGTTCGAGCTGCACAAAAAATTCGGCAAGCTTCCGATCGCAGACGACCTTGCGCCGGCGATCGCCTACGCGCGCGAAGGGTTTCCCGTTTCGCAGCTCATCGCGGATTACTGGGCGCGCAACATGGCGGCTTTTGAGAAATCGTTTGCCGGCAAGGGGCTTGAAGAGATCGCCAACGCTCGCGCGACCTATCTCGTGAGTGGTCACGCGCCCAGGGAAGGCGAGATTTTTAAAAACCCGGATCTCGCGGCGACCTATGAGAAGATTGCCCAAGGCGGACGTGACGCTTTTTACAGAGGCGAAATCGCCAGAACCATTGATGCTTACATGAAACGCATTGGAGGCGATCTTCGCTATGAAGATTTCGCCGCACACAAGTCCGAATGGGTCGATCCCGTGACCGTGAATTATCGCGGCTACACGGTTGCCGAGCTGCCGCCCAACGGGCAAGGTGTCGCAACGCTGCAGATGCTGAAAATCCTGGAAGGCTTCGATCTGAAATCCATGGGCGCAGGCAGTGCGGCTGCGCTTCACGTGATGATCGAAGCCAAGCGCCTGGTCTACGAGGATCTCGCCAAATACTACGCGGATCCCGCCTTCGCGCCGGTGCCTGTCCGCTGGCTGATATCGGATCAATACGCCGCCGCCCGCCGTGCACTGATCAAGCCCGACCGCGCGCTGACCGATATTGGCCCGGGGGATTTCAAACTTAAGGATGGCGACACTACCTGCTTCACCGTTGCGGACAAAGACGGCATGATGGTTTCGCTCATTCAGTCCAATTATCGCGGAATGGGATCCGGCCTGATTGCCGACAGGCTGGGTTTCATGTTCCAGGATCGCGGCGAGCTTTTTGCGTTGACGCCCGGACACGCAAATGTCTATGCGCCCGGGAAGCGCCCTTTTCACACCATTATCCCCGGATTTCTCCTCAAGGACGGCGCCCCCCTGATGAGTTTCGGCGTGATGGGGGGAGATATGCAGCCGCAGGGACATGTGCAGGTGCTGACCGACATCATCGACTTCGGTATGAATCTTCAGGAAGCGGGCGACGCCGCGCGCT
>JBEKKY010000096.1:0-10531 GCA_050010475.1 Acidobacteriota bacterium
GGGCCCCACGCTTCCTATGCAGGCCAGAACCTTGAGACCTCGCGATCGCCATTGCCGCAGCAGGTTGGTGCGCTGGTCGGTCCCTGGAGATATTGGGGCGATGCCATTCGGAACAACCGCAACCAGTTCTGGCGTCAAACCGAATCGCACCAGCATGCGCTTTGAGGCTTCAGAGGGGGTAATGACCAGATCAAGCTGATTCATCAGGGTAATGTCAGTGGCTTCTTGATTCGGGTTTTTTCTGATGCCCCATCCATGCATCGTCTGCAAAATTGGAATTGCTCGTTTTGCCTTGGAACGGAGCAGGAGAGCTATCAGGCTTGGGATGGCTGCATGGGTATGAATCAGAGAGAGCGAAGGGCAATCAAGGCTCTCGCCGATCTTTTGGAAAGCGGCTACATTAAGCGAAATATCACGCTTGAACGTCGATTCGACGAGTACAACATTCACCCCGGCCGATCCCAACCGATCAAGCCATTCAGGATAATTCCCATAATCCTGCTCCTCGATCCCACTTGTAGCCACGGTTACCCTATGGCCGGATAGGAACTGAGAACATGCGAGGTCCACGATTACCCGACCGGCCCCGCCCTGAAGGAATGTCGTAATGTGAAGAATATTCATAGAAAAACCAAAGATCCCGTAATCTTCCGGTCGCGGCTCAGTTTGCCATCTTCGGCGTTTCCCGAAACATTCACTATACTATGCGGGACTCATTCCAGTTAGGTTCTTTTTAATGCTGTAATCGTGGCTAAACCCTTTTCAGACTACCGACAGGCTATGAAAATAAGGAAACGGCGTTTTTCAGGAATTCCTCAAGGCCTCGAATGCAGGCATTGTCATGATACGCGAGCTGTTTCACCGTCGATATTTTTTGCGAGATGTGCTTCCTATACTCCGCATCGGTACCGAGCTTCTTCGCGATCGCAACGTATTCGTCGAGGTCTCTAGCTTCGGTTTCATTGCAACCCATCATTTGCAGAATCGCATGCGTGTGCCTTCCCCGCATCAGCCGGCCCGGCATTGTCACGATCGGAAGGTCGCAAGCCAAAGCTTCCATTGTGGAATTACAGCCGGACCATCCAATGCTGTCCAGAAAAACATCCGCAACCTGGTTGAGCGTACGGTATTCCGGAGGGGTAAGATGGGGAAGCAGCTTTACATAATCACTGCACCGCAGCCCGAAGCGGGCGAATGCGGATTCCAGGCGGCCAACGAACTTCTCGCCAAGCCGCTTTGATTTCGGATAATTTAAAAAGGCAAACTGACACTCCCCGACTTCCGCGGCAATCCTTGGAAAAACCTCGTCGAATTGCGGAAGGTACTTGAAGAGCGACTGAGTGCATATGAACAAGACCGATCCTTCACGCAAACCGAAATGAGCTCGATCCACCGGCGCCGGCTCGATGTCCAGAGGTTCATAGTAAATCGAGAGATTCGGAAGGCGGACCAGCTTTTCCGTGTAATGGTCCTGCGCATCCGCAGGTTCCATCAGGTCGCTGCTGAGGTAATAATCGATGGTTGGAAACCCCGAAGTATCCGGATGCCCCCAGGAAGTGCACTGAATCGGCGCCAGCCGCAACGATGCCATGCGCACCGTCAGGGGATGCATCCCGACTTCCGGAATTATGAGCGCGTGCAGCCGGTCCCTGCAAATTCGATCGCACCACTGCTCCGTCGTGCCGGCGTTTTCGACAAACTGAAAAAAACTCCGGCGGGCAACTTCCGTCTCTTGATCGACCTTATAGCCTGGGTAGTAGCCGAACAACTGAAATTCATCCCGGTTCAGGTTTTCTGCCCAGCCTTTAATTGGAATTTTCCAGTTCGAATGAAGGTAATAGAATCCGGAGAGAATCCCAATTCTGAGCGGCTCTCCCGGGTTGTGTGGAGGCATAGGTTGCTTCTTTGACCAGGATGGGAAACAGGCCGACTGTATCCTAACCATCAGATTCCCATACATGGATTGCAGCCTGCGATCGTTTTCACCCTGATAGGCCAGGTAAAAAGGCTGGCAATTTCCAACCAGATGCGCCGCCTGGTTTAATGTGCGCGGATTCGACAGATCGATTTCCTGGCTCAGTTTCTCCAGACTGCTTTCGTATCTTTGCCGGGTTTCGGCGATCTCTTCCACTGAATCGTGAAGGAGCGGTATCTGGCCGATACACTCCCCCAAACGCGCGGCCAGAGAGGTCGGATGCTGCTTCACGGCCTGGCGAAAATGCAAAACCGCCTGTTCCTTTTCCCCCTCCTCGCGGAGTGCATGCGCAAGGTTCAGATGTGCCTCGCAGAAGTCCGGCTGAGAGAGCAGAGCCTTGCGATAACAGACCGCTCCTTTATCAATCTGGCCCAATTGCGCATAAGCATCGCCCGTATTCAGCAGCGTTTTGGCGTGGGATGGATTTTGCTCCAGCACCTTCGAGCAGATCGCCAGAGCTTCAATGGGCCTGCCCTTTCTCAAAATTGCTGCTGCAAGATTGGAATGAGCATCCCAGAAATCGGGCTTCAGGCGAATCGCCTCTCGATAGAGGTCGATCGCTTCATCCGTGCGCCGCAAGCCTTCCATTACCATTCCAAGATTGTTGTGAATCTCGGCCCGTGTCGGATCGAGCCTCAGCGCTTTCCGATATTCAACGGCCGATTCCTGAAACTTGCCTCTGTCCCTGACAACGGTCGCGAGGTTATTCTGGGCATCCGCATATTTCGGATTCAGTTTCAAAGCCTTGCGATAGCATTCCTCCGCTTTATCGAGGAGCTTTTGCGCCAGATAAACATTGCCAAGGTTGTTCCTGTATTCGGACGCCCGCTTGTTGATGGAGATTGCGCGGCCGATCAGATCCTCCGCCAATACATATTGCTGACGCTGATAGGCGATCACTCCCAGCAGATGAAGGGCGTCGGGGTTTCCCGGTTCGGCAGACAGAATCCGGCGATAAATCGCCTCGGCCTCATCCAGTTTCCCGCCGAGATGCAACGGTAGTGCGTCGTTGACGGAGAGCGAATTAGAGTCCATATATCCCATATACTCCACCAGATTATTATCGCCCGCTCACGCCGATTCTTTATTTCCGGCGGAATTGATCAAACGGTTCCAGGCCCGGCAATTCGGGTAAAGAATTGCGGACCGGAGCACCAGCCGTCTGATTTCAGAGCGGCCGACTTTCACGCGGTTTCCATCGTCGAGCACATTGGCGAGCCAAAGCTGTCCTAAGGTTTTTGAACCGATTAACAAAGGCCAGGCACATGCAAGACGGACACGCACGCAACGGAAAGGCAATGCGAGCGTATAACGCCGGCCAGCGGCAAGATATTCCTCCGCTTTCTGCAAATAGCAGTCGTAAAGAGGCCGAAAACGATCCATCGCCGCCGGATCGAGCAGATCTCGGGGAATCAGGCCGTATTTCGACAGCTGGTTCTGCGGGATATAGCAGCGCCCGCGCCGCAGATCTTTGGGAAAATCGCGCAATATGTTTACCAGCTGCAGTCCCTTGCCGAAACGGACGCCGTCAGCCAACAGGCTCTCATCATTGAGCCCGGCGGCCGGGAATACGTGAGCGCGGCACATCTCCGTCCAGAATTCTCCGACGCATCCCGCGACACGATACGCATATTCCTCCAGCTCCTCTTCTGTTTCGAGCGCGCATATTTGATCCCGCGTCCTGAAACGCAACAAATCGGTTTCCTGGCCGCGGGTGATCGTGTCCAGCAATTTTCGTATCCGCATGCGATCGTCGCGGGCTAATGACTGGAGCGAGACCAACAATTCTCTCAAATGCTCAAGCAGGATGCGTTCCGCGGGCGTCCCTTCCCCGACAATCGATTCCTGCGCTCCGGCCAGATCTCCCATAGCCGGGGGCAAGACCTGCTTCTCTCTGCCATTTTCGCTGGCCTCACCGATACTCTCACGCAGCTGCAAGAGAGCTTCCTGTCTGCGCGGGACCTCGATCAGCCCTGTGTCCGCGATAGTATCTGCCGCCCTCGCCAGCAGGTACGCAAGACTTATCGGCCTTCTGACGGAGTGCGGCAGGACGCGAAGAGTCAGGTAGAATGAACGGGAAACCTGCTTCAGCAGGTTCCGCGGTTCGAGTCGTTCAGGCGTCATGATGAATGAATTGAAACACAGAATGCATCCTCTGAGGAAACAATAAATCCGTTCAACTCAAAGAGGCAAACTCTCCAAGACTCAAAGCGTGTCCTATGGCACAATCAGTTTTTGAGGTGATCGACGATCATGAAACCATGCAAACCCATCTCCAAGGATGTGGTCTTTAGAAATCCCTGGTGGAAGTACTGTCTTGATCAGGTTGAACTCCCCTCGGGGAAACGGGGGGAATTCCATTATGTGCTTACAAACGGTTCATCAATGACAATCCCGCTGACTGAAGATGGGAGGCTGCTCCTGGTCCGGCAATTCCGGTACACGGGAGACCGCGACAGCCTTGAGTTTCCGTGCGGAGGATTGAAGGATGGGAGTACCCACGAAGAAGCGGCAAGGAGCGAACTGGCGGAAGAAACCGGCTTTATGCCGGAGGAGATCGAGATGGCGGGCAGCTACAATCCCTGCAACGGATTGCTCAATGAGATCTGCAGAGTCTATGTTGCCCGCAAGCTGCGATATGTTGGCGCGCATCCGGATGAGACGGAAAGCTTTGAACTGGTCCGACTCACAGTGGAGGAAATGGAAGCCTATATCCAGGATGGGACGATCTGGGATGGAATGACCCTCGCCGCCTGGGCAATCGTGCGCCCGCGGATTTCCAAAACGCCTTAAAATGGGGACGCTCCCTTTTTCGACAGTTTACATTTCATTAGAATTGCTTTTTCTCCGGCGAGAAGGGGGCGTCGCCGTTTGTACCAAGATTGCGAACTGTAACAATCTACTTTTTTACTAGGAATCAAAAGCATGAAAATTTCCAAATTAATTGCACAGGAACTCTCGCTCGATCTTCGCCAGGTGGAGAATGCTTTGGCTTTGTTTTCTGAAGGAGGCACCGTCCCTTTCATCGCGCGCTACCGCAAAGAAAGAACCGGGGAGATGAACGAAATTCAACTCCGTGCTCTGCTTGAACGGCACACGTATCTTACCGAACTCGAAGAACGGAAGGCCGTGATTCTGAAATCCATCGAAGAGCAAGGGAAACTCACGGATGAACTGAGGGCCAAAATCGAATCATGTCTGCAGAAAACCGAGCTTGAAGATCTATATCTGCCATTCAGGCCGAAGAAGCGTACCCGTGCAACTGCCGCCAAAGAGAAAGGGCTTGAACCTTTAGCCGTATTCATCAAAAACCTGAACGTGCCGGAAGCTCCTCCCGCAGATTTGAATGCGGAAGCTCTGCATTACATTTCAGAAGAGAAGGGAGTCCAAAGCGCGTCGGAAGCACTCCAGGGCGCATCGGATATCCTGGCCGAGGAAATTTCGGAAAAGGCCGAACTGCGGCGATATTTGCGCGACTACCTGATGAACGAGGGGTTTTTTACTTCGCGGATCAAAGAAGAATACCCTGCAGGCACGACCAAATTCGAGATGTACCGGGACTATAGGGTAAGGGCGAAGGAAATCGCTCCGCACAATATGCTGGCTCTTCGGCGCGGTGAAACAGACGGCATCCTTGCTTTCACCATCGATTTTGATTCTGCGGCTGTTTCATCCTACCTTGAGACCCAGGAAATCCACACGGCGGAAGCAGATGTGCGCAGTTTTTACCGGGCGATGCTTTCCGATGCTTTCGAACGCCTCATGAAGACGACGCTGATTGGAGAGGTGCGGCTTGAGAAGAAAATCGCCGCTGATCGGGAATCGGTCAGAACATTTGAAGCGAATCTGCGCGAACTGCTGCTTTTCAGCCCGGCGGGAATGAAGCCGACCCTCGGAATCGATCCCGGATTCCGAACGGGATGCAAAGTAGCCGCAGTCGACAGCACAGGCAAAATTCTGGAATATCAGACGATTCATCCGCATAAATCGGATGCGGAACGCGCACAGGCGGCCGAATGCCTGAAGAGCCTCGTGAAGAAGCATCAGATCGAGCTGATTGCAATCGGCAACGGAACTGCGGGACGTGAGACGGAATCCTTTGTCGCGGAAGTCCTGACCCAGCTCGAGCAGAAGCCGGTGAAAGTTATGGTAAGCGAGGCAGGAGCTTCGGTCTACTCGGCAAGCGAAGTGGCCATTGAGGAATTTCCCGATCTTGATTTGACGGCTCGCGGCGCCATAAGCATTGCGCGACGGCTCCAGGACCCGCTGGCGGAGCTGGTAAAAATCGATCCTAAATCGATCGGAGTCGGTCAGTACCAGCACGATGTGGACCAGAAACTGCTGAAGGAGAAGCTGGAGGACACGGTGGAAAGCTGTGTCAATTATGTCGGTGTAGACCTGAACCTGGCCTCCAAAGAGCTTTTAAGCTTCGTCGCCGGAGTCTCACCTTCCGTAGCCAAAAACATTGTTGCCTATCGCAACGGGCATGGGGCTTTCGGGAATCGCAAACAACTGCTTGATGTGCCGAAGTTCGGTCCCAAAACCTTCGAGCAGGCCGGCGGATTCTTGCGGATTCGCAACGGTGAAAATCCTCTCGACAACACCGCCGTGCATCCGGAAAGCTATTTCATAGTGGAAAAGATGGCGCACGATCTTCAAGTGCCGCTGAACCGCATCAGCGAACATCCCGCAAAGTTCCGCTCCATCAATCTTGAGGAATATATTACCGACACGATCGGAGAGCCCACACTGCGCGATATCATTTCGGAACTGGAAAAACCGGGGCGAGATCCGCGCTCAGAGTTCCGCTATGCAACCTTCAATGAAGAAGTGAAAGAGCTCAAGGACCTCCTGGTTGGAATGGAACTGGAAGGAGTTGTGACCAATGTGGCCAACTTCGGAGCTTTTGTGGATATCGGAGTCCATCAGGACGGACTTGTACACATTTCTCAGCTTGCAGACCGGTTTGTGGACGACCCCCAAAAGGTTGTCAAAGTTGGGCAGATCGTGAGGGTTCGGGTTTTGGAAGTGAATGAGGGACTGAAACGCATCTCGCTCTCGATGAAGTCGGCCGCGCGTCCTTCAAAACCGTCCGGCAAGGATAAGAAGAGTCCTCCCCCGGAAAAGAAACCTGTATCCATTCAAGATCTGATGAACAAATTTAACCGGCCCAAACAGTAAAAAAACGCCACGGATTCCACGGGTTATCACAGATTTTAAATCCGTGGAATCCGTGGCGTTTTTAGAAGAGCGAATAGATGAACGGTGCGAGAGCGGAACCCTGGGCAAAGATCAGAAGCGCGCTGACCAACAACAGAACAATAATGACCGGCAGCAGCACCCATTTCTTCCGAAGCTTTATTAACCCCCATAACTCCTTCAGCAGATCGATCCGGCTCATTCTGCACCTCAATATTGACGTTCCAATCTTTTGATTGTATCCCCTTCCGGCTCTTTGCGAATCCAATAACCGTCCGGGCCTGCTTTGTGAACCAGAGCGTTGGTGCCGAACAATCGCCTTAAAAAGCCGAGCGGCGCGAAGATACCCAGATAAATAATCCCCATGAAAACAGGGTTTGTAATCCTGGAAATAGCTCGTCCCAATGCCATCCAAATTCGACGGATAGGGGACAATCTGGTTGGCGCCGTCACTCCGGCTAAAAACAGAACAAGCCCGGCAGCCGCCAGTGCGCCGCCTTTGCCTGCACTTCCCCGATACAAGGCAAGAATGCCCAATAACAGGAGAACAGTGCCCAAAGTAAAGGCGAACTTTCTGCCTTCAGCGCGGGTCAATCGAGCTGAAATTCGGTCTTCCATTCGGTCTTCTCATTCCACACTGGTTGGTCCTGCTTGTCGAGAAGAAAGGGGCCCAAGACCAGATAGTCAAGGCGAGTGCGCATGAAGCACCGGTACGCATCGTCGGGAGTGCAAACGATCGGCTCGCCACGAACATTGAACGAAGTGTTTACCAGCAATGCATAGCCCGTTATTCTCTCGAACTCCTTAATCAGATCGTAGTAATCCGGGCTAATCTCTCTGCATACAGTCTGGATGCGAGCCGAATAGTCCAGATGCGTGACCGCGGGAATATCCGAGCGGGGAATATTCAGCCGATCAATTCCCCAGAGCTCACCCTCTCCGGCGGATTCCGGCAAACGACGTTCCTTCCGCACGGGAGCGGTCATCAACATGTAGGGTGAGTCACCGTCGATTTCGAAATAATCCTGAGCTCTTTCCAATAAAACGCTGGGGGCGAAGGGTCGGAATCCTTCCCGGAATTTTATTTTAAGGTTCATTTGCGCCTGCATACCGGGGTTGCGCGGATCTCCCAGAATGCTTCTCGATCCAAGAGCTCTCGGGCCGAATTCCATTCTCCCATTGAACCATCCGATAACCTTTCCCTCTGCCAGGAGTCCTGCGGTCCGGCATAAAAGGTCAGGGCGCGCCAGACGCTTGAACCGCGCACCCTGAGTTTCCAGGTACTGCTCGATTTCCTGTTCAGAGAATTCCGGGCCGAGATAACCGCCTTTCATCGAGTCTTTGCCTTCAGACACGGTACGCGGCTGGCTGCAGTAGCGATGCCAGATCAGTTGGGCAACTCCCAGCGCGCCGCCTGCATCACCGGCGGCCGGCTGGATCCAGATCCTTTTGAATTTCCCTTCGCGGAGCAATCTGGCGTTGGTGACGCAATTGAGGGCGACCCCTCCGGCCAGGCACAGGTTTTCCAGCCCTGTCTCCCGGTGGGCGGAATGCGCCATGCGCAATACGATCTCTTCGCAGACCACCTGGATTGAACGGGCCAAATCCATTTCGCGTTGCGCAAGCCGAGATTCCGGAAGGCGAGGGGGGCCTCCAAAAAGATCATCGAATGCGCGGTTCGTCATAGTCAGACCATTGAGGTAGTTAAAATATCTCTGGTTCAGTCGGAACGAACCGTCGTCTTTCAGATCGAGCAGCTTGTCATAGATGGTGTTTACGTACTTGGGCAGGCCATAGGGGGCCAGACCCATGAGCTTGTACTCGCCCGAATTGACCTTGAAACCGGTGTGATAGGTGAATGCCGAGTACAAAAGCCCAAGCGAGTCCGGCCAGTGCAGCTCGCGCAGAAGCTTGATCTCATTACTATGTCCGACCCCTATGGCGGCGGTTGCCCATTCTCCGACACTGTCAACGGTCAGAATAGCGGCTTCATCGAACGGGGATGGGAAAAAGGCGCTTGCGGCGTGCGACTCGTGATGCTGTGCGTATAAGATCTTGCCCTCGTAGCTGAGCCCTTCCTTCAAATTGTGGTCGATGTAAAGCTTGTCTTTGAGCCATAAGGGACCGGCTTTAAAAAACGACTTGAGTCCTTTGGGCGATATCGCCAGATAGGTTTCCAGGATGCGCTCGAATTTGAGAAGCGGCTTGTCATAAAAGGCCACATAGTCGAGATCGGAGGGTTTGATCTTTGCAGCCTGCATGCAATAATTCGCTGCATTCCTGGGAAAAGAGGAATCGCCTTTGCAGCGCGTGAAGCGCTCTTCCTGAGCAGCCGCAACAATGTCGCCATCCCGGAGCAGGCATGCCGCACTGTCATGATAGAATGCAGAGAGGCCGAGAATATAAACTGGCTTCATGGCGTGAAGTGCTGAAGAGCCCCAAAATCCATTTCTAAGGTTTTGTTATCGCGGCTAAATGCTCGTAGAGCACAGATCCAATGGCCGAGTTGGCTTTTTCATTCTGATGAACTGTGTCCAGGAAGACCTTGTCTCCGCCCTGCGCCGCAATACACTGCGTAAAATCAATGTAGGGAATGCTGTTATTTCTCGCAAAGTCAACCGCCCGTGCGACAAGCCGCTGCGCAAAGGAATTCTGGTGAGCACCGGAATCCGGCTCGTATACGAAACGGGAGGGCATGATCATAAGCAGAAACGGCACATTCCGCTGTTTCAAAAGCTCATTGGTTAGCAGCAACGCCCGGAACATGCGCGCCCAGCCGTCTTCAATTCTCTTCGGGGTCAGCAGGTAATGCTCGTGCTGGAGAGTGTAGTAGCACTCGCCTGGACTGGTCGGATAGGGTTTGGGCGAAGAGAATTGATAAAGCAGGTTCAGGATGCGCCGCGACAGCTCGATATAAGTGTATGTTTTCTCGTAAAAATAAGGGCCTCTCACGTAGGAAGAAAGGATCATTCCATCCCAGGAAACCACATACCGCCCGCCCCGCACTGCCATGGGATAACCAGGGTGTTGAGGATCCATCTCCCACCGCATCAAGGCTTCATCCGTAACATCATTGGTCAGTTCGATCTCCATCAAAACCGTCGCCGGATGCCAGTTCAAAATTTCGTTCTTCAAAGCCATGTAATAGCATGAGGGACTGATACCCGGTCCCGAGGCGTTTATGACATAGTAATGCTGAGAGCCTCCACCGGTTTCATTCAGTTTTCTCTCAAGCACTTTGGCATAGGCGTTTTGCGAGCTAATTCCCAAACCGAAAGCAATGGAGTCTCCCATGGAAACGATCCGGAACTCACCAGCGGGTGGTTCAGGATTGAAATCAGGTTCATCCCGCAAACC